>JBDKRY010000023.1:0-13351 GCA_039683155.1 Proteiniphilum sp. | reverse complement strand
GTATCGGAAGAGCAGATGCAGGACGAGGAATCTGGTCGCCGGTATAATCCCGCGGGAGAGTATTTTGAAGAAGCCGGTAACCGGCGCTATTACGATAATGAAACGGATAATTATTACTCCGATATTGTGCAGCTGACCTTTACCAGGGAACTGAATCACTATCTTCTTCTGAACGCCGCCCTCAATTATAACCACGGGTATGGTTATTACGAAAATTACAGGGAAGATAACGATTTCGCTGATTTTGGTCTTCCGGCGCAAACAATCGAGGGGGTAACCTACAACAGTAGTGATTTTATACGTCGTAAGCTGATGAAAAATGATTTTTATGTGGCAAACCTCGGACTCGACTATACAAAAAACGCGCTGAAACTGACTTTCGGAGGAATGTACAGCTTCTACGACGGAAATCACTATGGACGGTTGCCGTGGGTGAAATTCAATCAGGATATCCCCGAAAACTATGAGTGGTACCGTAACACAGGAAGAAAAGCTGAGTTTAACCTGTTCACAAAGGCAGATTACCAGCTGAATGAGAGGCTCTCTCTTTTCGGTGATCTGCAATACCGGCGGATCAATTACAGTTTCAGTGGTATCGACGACGACCTGATGGATCTGACAGGTGATTTCACCTACAATTTTTTAAACCCCAAGGCAGGCGTCTCTCTTCTCCTCAACGAGCGTAACCGGCTCTATGCCTCAGCGGCAGTGGGACAGCGTGAACCGCTCCGTACCGACCTCAAGGACAGAATCAAAGGGGAAACGCTGAATCCCATCCAACCGGAAAGGATGATCGATTATGAACTGGGATACCGTTATAGCGTTGAAAATGGTACTCACCTGGGTGCGAACTTCTATTTCATGGATTACCACAATCAGATGGTGCAGACAGGGAAACTCAACAATGTGGGCTACAAGCTGATGGAGAACGTGAAGGAGAGTTACCGCGCAGGGCTGGAACTGGAAGCAGCCGTGCCCCTGTGGGAAAACAAGATCAGGGTGGACGCCAACGCGACCTTCAGCCGGAACAAGATCCAAAATTATACCGCCTGGTTCGACCAGTATGACAATCAGGATGATTGGAATTGGGTGGGACAGATATCCAAAGAATACGGGACCACCGATATTTCGTTCTCCCCTGACGTGGTAAGCAGCATGGCGATTACCTGGCAACCCACGCCCGCGATCTATGTGAACCTGATGGGAAAATATGTGAGC
This sequence comes from Proteiniphilum sp., assembly GCA_039683155.1. GTDB lineage: Bacteria > Bacteroidota > Bacteroidia > Bacteroidales > Dysgonomonadaceae > Proteiniphilum. The sequence continues at coordinate 12,133 of JBDKRY010000023.1, read as the reverse complement.
AGACAGTACCTGGACAACACGTCGGATAAGGCCAAATCGATTGATCCCTATTTCGTAAGCAACCTCTCCGCCGGCTATGTATTCAGAAAATCTCCCATCGGCACATTCAACCTCCAGGTTTTCGTGAATAATCTGTTCAACAGGGAGTACGTGGCCAACGGGTGGGCAGCCACCGATACCTTTGCCGACGGCAGCTCCCTCAACTGGATCGGGTACTACCCGCAGGCAACCCGCAATTACATGGCACGGCTCACTATTTCGTTTTAAGTAAAAATGGGCAAGGTATTTATTTCTCATCAAACAGAATGGATATGCAAACCATCGAAATCATCGGCGCCGTTATCGGACTGCTTTATTTGTACCTGGAATATAAAGCCGACAAATGGCTCTGGCCGGTCGGCGTGCTGATGCCGGTGGTCTACATCTGGATCTTCTTCCGGAGCAAGTTCTATGCCGACATGGGCATCAATGTGTACTACTTCTTCGCAAGCATCTATGGCTGGATCCGCTGGAACAGGAACCACACTGAAGCAGCAACAGTTCCGATCACTCATACCCCACGGCGACTGATCCTGCCCCTCACGGTGCTCACGATGCTGCTTTTCGCTGCCATCTACCTGATCCTCACCCGCTACACCGACAGCCCGGTGGCGGCGGGCGACAGCTTCACCACCGCCCTGAGCATCGTGGGCATGTGGATGCTGGCGCAGAAGCATGCCGAGCAGTGGTGGGTCTGGTTTGCAGTGAATATCGTTTCCTGCGGATTATATGCATGGAAAGGGCTCTACCCTACCTCCATACTTTTTGCTGTCTATTCCATTATTTCCGTTTTTGGCTATTTCAAATGGAAGCGCATGATGCAGCATTGAAATACGGCTCATTTTCTCACAACTTTCCACTCATTTTTAACCAAATATGAGCCGTATTTTATATATCTTTGAGCCATATATTTATACATGACAGATAATGAATCGGAAAGATATTATATTAAGCTGGTTAAAAGAGAATCCCGGACGGGCTTCGAGTGAAATTCTGAAGGGTAGTGGTTTGACCATTTCCTTGCCCACGCTTAAAAGAGATTTATCCGATTTAGCGAAAGATAATTATCTGGTGACGGAAGGTCGGGGCAAAGCATTAAAATACTTTATTTCATCAACCTATACACTATTTTATCCTGTTGATGTGGATCAATATTTTGAAAAAGAGATTGATGAGCGGAATATACATGAGAATTATAATTTCGGACTGATCGAACTGCTGAATAATGTCTCAATATTCAATGATGAGGAGCTCAGAAGGCTGAACAGCCTGCAAAAAAAATTCAGCGATAATATTGCTGAATTGCCGGAGGAGTTGTATATCAGAGATATGGAGAGGCTGGCAATCGATCTGAGTTGGAAATCTTCACAAATTGAAGGAAATACCTATACCTTATTGGAAACAGAGCAATTGATTAAAGAGAAAAAGACAGCATCGGGCAAATCGAAAGATGAAGCGGTGATGCTGTTAAATCATAAAGAAGCAATTGATTTTATCATTGATAACAGCGACTATCTCTCTACGCTGTCGGTAGGAAAAATTGAAAACATTCACAGTATTCTGATCAAAGAACTGAATGTTGACAGAAATTTAAGAACCAGACGTGTAGGCATCACCGGCACCAATTACAAGCCGCTGGATAATGAGTTCCAGATTAGAGAAGCTTTGGAGGATGTATGTAAATTGGTTAATAACCGGGAAAATATTTTTGAAAAAGCATTCTTATTGCTTGTTATGATCTCTTACATCCAGCCTTTTAACGACGGAAATAAAAGAACCGCAAGGATACTGAGTAATGCTCAGTTGATAGCTGGCGGTTACTGCCCCATTTCTTTCAGAACCGTTGATTCAGTCGATTATAAAAAAGCAATGCTCCTGTTTTATGAACAGAATAACATGACAGCATTCAAAAATATCTTTATCGATCAGTTTGAATTTGCAGTAAATACCTATTTCTAACCGACAATTGCGTCGGTAAGTTCGTCGACAGAGAAGCCGACAAAAAGAAGATCAATAACACACCTGGATAAAGTGTGAATCGATCTCCTTTCCGGTGAATGTATGTAAAAAAAGATTTTCTTCTTTCGAAACGGTTATTTTCTCTTCTTCGGAATATGTACCGCCTCACCCAGCACATCGGCAAAAGCCTCAAAGATCGCTTCCGAGTAGGTAGGATGTCCATAGATCGTGTTCACCACCTCATCTACCGTGATCTCCATCTCCATAATCAGCGATGCCTGGGTAATGAGCTCAGCAGCAGAAGGGCCGATGATATGTACACCAAGCACTTCGCCATAGCGGTTGTCGGCAATCACTTTTACAAATCCCTCGGCTTCGCCCGATGCCAGTGCACGTCCGTTGGCCGAAAAATTAAATCGTCCGATGCGGATATCGTCGCCGTACTTCTCACGGGCCTGTGTTTCCGTCAACCCCACCATCGCCACCTCCGGCAGCGTGTATACCACGGATGGCGCCGAGAGCAGCTTGATGGAACGATGGTTGCCTTTCACCGCGTTTTCGGCAGCCACTTCTCCCATGCGAAAAGCCACGTGGGCAAGCATCTTGATGCCGTTCACATCGCCGGGGGCATATATACCCTTCACGCTGGTCTCCATGTAGTTGTCTACCTTTATCTTACCCCTTTCCGTCTCGAGTTTCACCTCACCCACGGCTGCCAGATCGGGCACACGCCCAATGGCCAGGAGCGCTTTATCGGCAATGACCGGCTCTTTTCCATCGATCCTGATTTCCAGCTTATCGCCCTTATCCACCACTTCGGTGATGCGGGCACCGGTAATAATTTCTATACCTTTCTTCTTGACGATGCGCATCAGCTCAGCAATGACATCGTTGTCGAACATGGGAACTATCTGATCCATCATCTCCACGATGATCACCCTGGAGCCAAGTCCTGCAAATGAGAGGCCCATTTCGGCACCGATTACACCACCCCCTAAAACAGCCAATGTTTCCGGCACCTCCCGGATGTCCAGAAGGTCGTCGCTGGTAAGCACCTTGTCGTTATCGATACCCGGGATATTCAGCATAAATACTTTCGACCCACCGGCAAGGATGATCTTGTCCGCTTTGATGATCTGGGCGTCGTTGACCACCACATCCTTGTTCTTGTTGATCTTACCTACCCCCCGGTATATGTCCACGCCATTGCTTTTGAGCAGGGCTTCCACGCCGCTGGTCAGTTTTTTCACCACCCCGTTTTTGAATTGCACCACCTTCTCCATATCGATTTTTATCTGGGAGCTGTCGATGATGATTCCCCGCGACGCAGCATTGCGGATATGTTCGATGATCTCCACGTTCTTCAGGTATGCCTTCGACGGGATACATCCCACATTGAGGCAGGTACCGCCAAAGGTGCCTTTTTCCACAATGGCCACCCTGGCACCCAGCTGTGCTGCCCTGATGGCTGCCACGTAGCCCGCTGGTCCTCCGCCGATGACCGCCACCTGGTAGTTATCCTCCATGCGGATCATCCGTTTATGCTCTTCGGTCTCTGTTTCACCGGTATCTTCAATTACCTCGGGCATGAGGGTTTCCACTGTTTCATTTTCGTTCCCGATGTACCCTATCACCTCGGTCACGGGAACGGTATCCCCGTCCTGGTGTACAATCTTCAGCAGGATCCCCGACGCTTCCGCTTCTATCTCCATACTGGTCTTGTCGGTCATGATCTCGAGGATGATCTCCCCTTCGGTCACGGTGTCACCCTCATTTTTCAACCACTTCACAATTTGCCCCTCGGTCATGTCAATACCTGCTTTGGGCATGATTATTTCAAAAGCCATATTTTTTAGTTTTCAGTTTATCAGTTTTCAGCACTTAGCGCTCAGTTTTCAGCACTTAATCTTTTGCACATTGGTATATTGGCATATTAAATAAAAAGTGTCAGCGGATCTTCCATCGCAGCCTTCAGGTCGGTCATAAACCTGGCACCCGTGAGCCCGTCAATCACCCTGTGGTCACTGGTCAGGCTCATCTTCATGATGGGACGGACAACTATTTCTCCATCGCGAGGTACCACCTTTTGTTGGGTAGAAGAAACACTCAGAATAGCCGAGTTGGGCTGATTGATGATCGCGGTGAACTCATCCACGTCGTACATTCCCAGATTACTGATGGTAAAGGTACTGCCCGCTTGTTCATCGGGCAGCAGCTTCTTGGAAAAGGTGCGTTCGGTGAGATCTTTCAGGGCCACCACAAACTCGCTCAGCGACATTTTATCGGCGCCCCTTACGACCGGCACGAGCAACCCTTCATCGAGGCCCACCGCAATGCCCAGGTTCACATAATTGTGGAAAGTAAGTTCCGTGCCATCCTTATTGAGGCTGGCGTTGATATACTTGTGCTTCATCAGCGTCTTTACCACCGCCATCGAGATCAGGTCGGTTACCGTAAGCTTCTTGCCGGTTTTCTCTTTAATCGGCTCCATCAGCCGCTTGCGCAGTGCCAGTAGTTCCGTCATATCCACCTCCCAGGTCTGAATGAAGGTAGGTGCACCAAAGTAGCTTTCCGTCATTCGCCTGGCAATGATCGTGCGCATCTGGGTCATCGGTACCGTTTCGGTCTCACCCGCCGGTGCGGGCTGTGATGTCTGCGACACCAATTTTGCGCGATCGGGTGCGGGTTTGGCCTGAGTTGCCGCCGGTTTACTTCCTGCCGCAGAAGCAGGTGAGGCATGATCTCCAAAATCGTTCAGCGTGAAGCGGGCTTTCAGTACCGGGTCGGAGATCAGCTGAAGCACATCGTCCTTCATGATCTTGTTCCCGTAACCGCTGCCCACCACGCCCTTAAGGTCAATGTTGTGCTCATCGGCAATACGTTGTGCAAGCGGAGAAATGTGTATCTTCTCTTCGTAGTTGAAGCCGGCAATATCATCCTTGTGGATACGCCCCTTATAACCGGTGCCGGTTACGTTCAACAGATCCACGCCCAGGCGTCTGGCCAGACTCCTTGCAGCCGGCGTTGCCCTCAATTTCCTGTTTTCCATTCACTCTTTTTTATCGATTATTGACCAATTTGAGGATATACTTTTTGATGCGATCCACACTCGGGATCATTGCCGACTCCAATGTCTGACTGTAGGGAATAGGTACATCTTCACCGGCCAGGCGCAGGATACGCCCATCCAGGTAGTCGAAAGCATCACTCTCGGCAATAGTTGCTGCCACCTCACCAATGAATCCGCTCGTCTTGTGTGCGTCATTCACCAACAGCACCTTGCCGGTCTTCTTCACCGACTCGATCACGGTATCCTTATCGAGCGGCGAGAGGGTGCGCAGGTCGACCACCTCCACCTCCACGCCTTCGGCCTCCTTCACCTCTTCGGCTGCTTTCATCACCCGCTCCAGCATACGGCCATAGGTGACCACCGTCACATCTTTTCCCTCTTTCTTGATATCGGCTTTGCCGATAGGCAGCACAAAATCAGGGTCGAGGGGCACCTCCCCCTTCATATTATATTGTGCCTTGTATTCCAGGAAGATCACCGGGTTATTATCCCTGATGGCTGCTTTCAACAGTCCCTTCACGTCGGCAGGGGTGCCGGGGGCAACCACTTTGAGGCCGGGGATATGGGTAAACCACGCTTCGAGCGATTGCGAATGCTGGGCTGCCGACCCCACACCACCACCCGCGGCTACGCGGAAAACCACCGGTATCTGTCCTTTGCCGCCGTACATATAGCGGGTTTTGGCAGCCTGGTTTACGATGTTGTCCATCATGTATACGATAAAGTCCATAAACGTGACATCCACAATGGGACGCATCCCGGTCATGGCGGCACCGATGGCGGCGCCGGAGATGGCATTTTCCGATATAGGCGTATCCCGTACCCGCTCTTTGCCAAACTCTTCGAGCATGCCGACCGATGTGCCGAAATCTCCGCCGAAGATACCCACATCTTCGCCCATCAGGAATACGTTCTCATCGCGACGCATCTCTTCCGACATAGCCATGATAATTGCATCACGCACGGACATTAATTTAGTTTCTTGTTTCATCTATCTGTCTATCTGTTTTCTGTGCTGTTATTCTTTTTTATCGGGACTCCATACGGCCCCTTGAATGTGTATTATGCTGACGGAAGGCCCAATCAGGGAGCAAATATATCTTCAAAGGCCGATTCCAGCGTGGGCTCCGGACTGCTGAGTGCAAACTTCACCGACTCTTCCACAGCTTCTTCCGAAGCAGCCTCTATAGCCTTGATCTCTTCATCGGTGACCAGCTTGTTGTCGAGAAGATACTCCCTGAAACGACCGATAGGATCCCGTTTCTTCCACTCGTCCACTTCCTGCTTGGTGCGATACTTGCCTGGGTCGGAGGTGGAATGTCCCAGCCATCGGTAGGTGATTGCCTCCACCAAAACAGGACCATTCCCTTCACGCACATACTGTACAATCTCTTTAAACTTGTTGTACACGGCCAGCAGATCGTTGCCATCTTCGATGAAGTGTCCGGGAACACCGTAAGCAGAGGCACGCTGATAGTTGTAATCGATGTTGATCACACTCTTGATCGGCGTACTGATGCCATACAGGTTATTGATGGAATAAAAAATAACCGGCAGCTTCCAGACAGATGCCAAATTCAGCGTTTCATGAAAAGTCCCCTCGTTAACGGCACCATCCCCAAAAAAGCAAACAACAATCTTCCCTGTATTCTTCATTTTCTGGGTCAGCGCGGCCCCAATGGCCATACCCATGCCACCCCCCACAATGCCGTTTGCACCGAGGTTGCCTCCGTCGAGGTCGGCAATGTGCATCGAACCGCCTTTTCCCTTGCAGGTTCCCGTGGCTTTGCCCATGATCTCGGCCATCATGCCGTTGAGATCGATCCCCAGCGCAATACTCTGCCCGTGTCCGCGATGATTGGAAGTGATCAGATCTGCCCCCTTTTTAATCGCCGCAATCGCGCCTACACTCGCAGCTTCTTCACCCACGGAGAAATGTGTCATCCCCGGTACCATTCCTTTCTTTACCAGCCGGTTCACCTTATTGTCGAAATTGCGGATATCGAGCATTGCTCTGAGCATTTCCAGCAGTTTTTCCTTGGGTATATCCGTCTTTTTTTGTGAATTCGTTTTCGCCATAATAGCTTTCTTAGTCTATAATCTTGTGGATATTTATACAAATTAGAATGAATTTACATAACAACAGCTGTTTGTCCCTATTGTTTGAAAAAGAATGTTTTTTATATTTTATTAAACTTTAGCCTTCCATCGCATAAACAAACATTTTTGAATAGTTCCGCAACAAAGTGAAAGCCTGATACAAACAAGTGATTCAGCTTGTGACATCGGCTCGCTCACCTTGGAGATCGCCGCTTTTTTTGTATCTTTGCCTGAGAAAAATAACAGCTGCATGGATATTTTGCCACAGGCCCCGACGGTGATCATTGCCAACGGACGGTTTCCGGATCACCCCCTACCGCTCTCAGTGATTGAAAAAGCGGAATATATTGTCTGCACCGACGGTGCAGCCAACGATTTTATAGACCGTGGCGGCAAACCCGACGCGATTGTGGGCGATTGCGACTCCATCTCGGAGGAGTACAGCAAACGTTACGCACACATCCTGCATCCCAATCCCGATCAGGAAACCAACGATCTCACCAAGTCGGTGCAGTTCTGCGTTCAGAATGGGAGAAAGGAGATTGTGATTGTGGGCGGTACCGGGAAGCGGGAAGATCACACGCTGGGAAATATCTCGCTGCTGGCGGACTACATGGAGACTGCAAAGGTGATGATGGTGACCAATTACGGTATTTTCACCCCGATGCAGGGATCTACTGAATTTACCAGCCACAGGGGTCAGCAAGTATCCCTCTTTTCGATCGATCGTACCGCGATAACAACCCACAACCTGAAATATCCGCTCTACCAGAAGATACTGACCAACTGGTGGCAGGGGACGCTGAATGAATCGCTGGGCGACACCTTCACGGTTGATTCATTGGGAAGGGTTATTGTCTTCCGGGTATATGCATAGTGTGTTATGCCGGCTCCCGCAGGATGTTGTGTGACTTCAGCCATTATGCCAGCTCCCGCAGGATGTCGATCGATTTCAACGGCGGAAAATCATAGATATGCAAACGATAATATTCCAGCAGGTAGTCCACGATGGCATTCCGGTTATTGCGCGACAACCGGAAGAGGTGCATATTGCCGTAATTCATCCTACGCAGCTGCATCAGGAAGGCACTCTGTCCCTGGTTCAGGTAATGGTTATGCAACGGCATACCGGTACTGAACTCTCCATGCAGCAAATCGAAATAACCGCCTTTGCCCTGCCATTCCACATTCGGATAGATTCCAAGGAAACGGGTCAGTCCAAACATGAAAGCCAGGTGAAAGTTGGCCAGTCCTTTTTTTGCAGCCTCCAACGTCTCCACCGAGTTTTTCACAAAGTCGAAGGTCAGTTCATTATTATCCGACTCCCGGAGCACCCGCGATAAAAATTCAGACACAAAGAATGCCAGCGACACCTTGGTCATGTTCGTGCAGAGATCATACAACGGGAATTGTCGCTCCGCCTCCTTCAACCGATGTACGTCGCGCAACGGCAGATGCTCCACCTCCAGATTGAGCACCGACAGCGGAAAGAAAAGCGAGGCTTTAAGGTTCGACTTCTTGCCCTGCGAACGGGGAAGCAGGTAAGACACCCTGCCATGGTCGCGGGTAAACACCTGTGTGATGCCATAGATGTCGTTGTAGGGCGATGTACCCAGTACGATGCCTTCAGTTTTGTACAGCATGGGATTTCGTTTCGGTACAAAAGTAAAAAAAAACCAAAGAGAAGACAAAAAGAAGCTGCGATGATACAAACATCCGCCATGCGAAAAGAATCCTGTTCCGTTTTGCACAAACCCCGGCTGTCACTGTGATATGGACGCCGGGAGCATGATCCGGAGACAGAGACCACCCAAATAAAAAGCTCCGGTAAAAAATACCGGAGCCATTTTATTTTGCAAGCAGCGTACATCAATACACTTTCTTCCTGATGCGGGCAGCTTTTCCGCGCAGTTTACGCAGGTAATACAATTTGGTTCTGCGTACTTTTCCGGCGCTGTTGAGCGTGATGTCTTCAATGAAGGGAGAGTTCATCGGGAAAATACGTTCCACCCCAATATTATCAGACATTTTCCGCACGGTAAAACGTTTTGCATCGCCATGCCCGGCAATCTTTATGACCACTCCGCGATAGAGCTGAATGCGCTCCTTGTTTCCTTCAGCAATGCGATAGGCCACCGTGATGGTATCACCACTTCTGAATGCAGGAAATTCTTTCTTTTCCCTGGCAAAAGATGCTTCTGCTATTTTAATTAAATCCATCTTGTGTAAAGCTTTATGTTAATAATTAACCTTGTTTGAACGCAATATAACGGAACAATACCGACAGAGATTACGCAAAGCGGATGCAAAGGTAGTGATTATTCTTTAAACTACCGCGCAAAATATTATTTAATGTTTATTTTTTCTCTCTCTGTTGACCGGCACGGTAAAAAAGTGTATTTTTGGCCTGTTATAAACGTTTTCAGGTCATCTTACCTTTTTAGAATGAATAAACAATCAATCCTGATTGCCTGCCTGGCAATATTGCTGCTTTCGTGCAAACAGGCCTACCATGTGACCGGTATGACAGGAACCCTTGTCGCAATGGATTCCACGTTCGACGCCCGTCCGCACCGGGAGATGCAGTCGCTGGTGATGTCCTATAAGACCGGGCTCGACCGGGAGATGAACGAGTTCATCGGCTACTCGGCCCAGTTTATGGATTACAAACGGCCCGAGAGCCTGCTGACCAACCTCACCTCGGATGTGATGAAAGCCTATGGCGATGCACACCTGCCCACCGGCGCCGATGTGGGGGTAATGAACGTGCACGGCCACCGCGCCACCCTGCCAAAGGGGGAGATCACCGTAGGCAATCTCTATGAGATCTATGCTTTCGACAACGCCATCACCTTTCTGGAGCTGAAAGGCAGTGATCTGAAAAAAATATTCGATGCCTATGCACGTATCGGCGGGGCAGGCATCTCATCGAATGTGCGGCTTGTTACGGAAGAGGGGAAAGTAAAAAATGTCACCATCGACGGCAGACCAATCAGCGACGAAGCAGTCTACCATATTGTCACGCTCGATTATCTCGCTGAGGGCAACGACAACATGGCCGCTTTCCGGAATGCGCTGTCACAATACAATACGGGTACTACACTTCGTGATGTGATGATCGAATATGTAAAAGAACAAACACGCCGGGGAGAAGAGATCGTATCTGCCCTCGACGGCCGTATAGTCATAACCAGATAACCAGACTCAGATGAAAACGACGCACCGCTTCTACATCGTCAGCCTCTTTTTATGGATCGGCCTGGCTGCATTTGCCCAGGAGCATATCGTTGTGTTGCATACAAACGACACCCACAGCCGCATTGAACCTATTCCGGAGACAGACAGGACAGCTCCCGGCCGGGGAGGTGTGGTACGCCGGGCAACCTATATCGATCAGGTAAGAGCAGCAAACAAGCAGGTACTCCTGTTCGATGCCGGAGATTTTTTGCAGGGAACGCCCTATTTCAACCTTTTCAAGGGAAAGGTGGAAGTGGAGGCGATGAATCTGATGCAATACGATGCGGTGACACTGGGCAATCACGAGTTTGATTACGGGCTGGAAGTACTCGATGACGTAGCCGGCAGGGCTCGCTTCCCGCTTGTTGCGAGCAACTACGATTTTTCCGGTACCGCCCTCTCCGGAAAGATAAAACCCTGGCTTGTGCTACGCAAAGGGAAGGTACGCATCGGCGTCATCGGCATCAATATTCAGCCAGAAGGATTGATTGCCGCGGACAATTACAGGGGAATGAAATACCTTGACCCGGTGGAGACGGCTAACACACTGGCAGAAAAGCTTCGCAGGGAGCATCAGTGCGACATGGTCATCTGCCTTTCCCATCTGGGTTACGAAGCAGATTTAAAGCTGGCCGAATCGTCCCGGAATATTGACCTCATTATCGGCGGACACAGCCACACCTATCTCTCAGAGCCGGTTGAGCGCAGTAACAGGGACAATAAGCCGGTGATGATCTACCAGACAAACGGTCGGGGTGTATACGTGGGCAGAATAGATGTGAGCCTGGAAAAAAGCAAAAGAGAAGGAGCGAAAAAATAAGACAAAACCGCTGATGAAACTGAAAATCATATCCATATACGTACTGGGCCTCTGTGCGATGTCTGCACCTGCGCAAGTGGTGCCCCGCCTGTATCAACAGGCCGATAAAGAAAACATGCAGCGCTGGGTGGATTCAGTGTATGCTACGCTGACCGTGGAAGAGAAGGTAGGTCAGCTTTTTATGCCCATCGCGGAACCCAACAGAGGATGGAAAGGGAAAATAGCCGGTTACATCCAGCATCAGAAAGTCGGCGGCTTATTGTTCTCAAAGGGCACGCTGGCACAGCAGGCCGATGTGACCAATTACGCCCAAAGCAGCTCCGGAGTGCCGCTCCTGATTGCCCTCGACGGTGAGTGGGGGCTGTCGATGCGATTGTACGATGCCCCGGTATTTCCCCAAAACCTGATTACCGGCGCCATACAGGATGAAGAATTGATGACGCTATACGGCAGGGAGGTAGCGCGGCAATGCCGTGAGATGGGCATTCATGTGAACTTTGCCCCTACCATCGATGTACACAGTAACCCCGGTAATCCCGTGATTGGCACCCGTTCCTATGGTGAAAATCCGTTGAACGTAGCCAGGCAGGGTGTAGCCTTTGCCCGGGGACTGGAAGACAATGGCGTGATGGCCGTGGCCAAGCATTTTCCGGGGCACGGCGATACCTCCGACGACTCCCACAAAACACTCCCCACCATCAATCATCGCCGGGAACGGCTTGAAGAGGTGGAACTCTATCCATTCCGGGAATATGTTCATGCCGGTTTTTCGGGCATCATGTCGGGGCATCTGAATGTGCCGGAGCTGCAGACAAAAGGAATGCCCGCATCGCTTTCTCCTGAAGTCGGCGTTCACCTCCTCAAAGAAGAAATGGGCTTCAGCGGCCTCACCTTCACCGACGGCATGG
>JBDKRY010000022.1:0-4408 GCA_039683155.1 Proteiniphilum sp. | reverse complement strand
CTCTACAATGGCAACACCATCAATGATCCTGTTTGGAAGAAAAACCTCTCTTATGGTGGCCGTGTGGAATTGGGGAGCATGAAGGGGATGCGCTTTACCACTAAAATATATAAATACCTGTACGACGACAGTACACACTTTGTTTTCTATGGCGCCGATCTGCGTTACGAAAAAGAAAACTGGAAAGTGGAAACGGAAATTATGAAGCAAAAAAGTAAGACTGAAAATCACAGCGACATGCTCTCCTATTATCTGCAAGGTGCCTATCTGATTCCCATCAAAACCAGGATGTTTGAATTTATCAAACCAGCCTTACGCTGGGATGCCATCGATGAACGAACGGACGAAACTGGGTTCGATGTAAACCGCCTCACAGCAGGGTTAGGCTTCGGATTCACCCAGAAACAATTTTCTTCCATTCTCCGCGTCGATTATGAATGGTACTTCGTGAATCATGAAATGCAGATATTTGCAAAGAATGCGGAAATGGACGCTGATAAATTTACCGTTGAACTTTTATTTACATTTTAATAACGAACCAAGAAAATCATGAAAAAAATGCTTTTATCCATGCTATCTGTCATCCTGATCGGGATGGGATCATGTTCTGACGACAAAACACCTCGCCTGCTCTTCCAGGGGGAAAATTTGGTCCAATGGAACACCCGGGGAGATGCAACCCTGCGCAATAAGCTCCTTGTCCTGAACGAGGACGCCTCAGTCGCCCTGAAAAAAGGGAATTACACCAATTTTGAACTCAATGTCGCTGCCCGCACCATCGACAATGGCAAGGGATTCATTGCGTTCCATACCGATGATCAGGGAAAGAAAGGCTATCGGGTTGTAATAAACAATGACCTCGAAAGCCATGAGTGGTGGAAAAAGACCGGGAGCCTGCTGGCGGTGCGTAACCTGACCAAATCGACGGTGAAGACCAACGAGTGGTTCGACATGCAGATACGAGTGGATGGAAAGGCAATCACCGTATCGCTGAACGGATTCCCCGTGGTGGAGTATACTGAACCGGCAACTCCCTGGCGTATTGCCGAAAACACTTCACAAATACTTTCTGCCGGGACATTTGTGATACAATCTACTGAGGGAACTCTCGAAATAAAATCGGTATCGGTAACTCCGTTAAGCGAACAGCGTGATGTAACGAAACAGCAGGCATCGGCTATAGATGAGACAACCGATCCTGTTATCAGACTACACCAGGAGAATTTTCCGGTACTCGATTACCATGTTCATCTGAAAGGACTCACCGCAGAGCAGGCAGCAACACAGGCACGCAAATACGGCATCAATTACGCGCTTGCCCCCAACTGCGGCATCGGGTTCCCCATCACCAACGATGAGGAGGTGATACAGTATCTTGAGGCCATGGAAGGGCAGCCGTTTATCCAGGCAATGCAGGGCGAAGGCAGGGAATGGCCGGTAACGTTCTCAAAAGAGGTACGCGACCGGTTCGATTACGTATTTACCGATGCCATGACGTTTATAGACACCAAAGGCCGTCGTACCCGTCTCTGGATACCCGAAGAGGTGTTTGTGGAAGATGAACAGCAGTATATGGATCTCATCGTACAAAAGATTGTAGATGTCATGCAGGAGCCGATGGATGTTTATGTGAATCCCACTTTTCTTCCCGATGTGATGAGCGACCGTTATGATGACTTCTGGACCGAGGAACGTATGGATAAGGTTATCACGGCGATGGTGAAAACCGGCAAAGCGCTGGAAATTAATAACAGATATAAGATTCCGAATCAGGCTTTTATTCAGAAAGCGAAAGATGCCGGATTGAAATTCACCTTCGGAACCAATAATGCCGATGGCGACTTTGGGAAGCTGGAGTACTGCATCAGGATGAAAGAAGCATGTGGCCTAACCGCAGAAGATATGTATCAGCCCGACATCAGGGAATAAAAGATGTCCTTAGTCGTTGTCCGGAAGTTTCCACCTATCATGGTTATTTTTGAAATAGCCGATGACTGTTTCTGAAACGACCACCCAATAAAAAGGCCCGATGCAATGCTTCGGGCCTTTTTCGATGTATGTAGTCGTTTTCTTATTCAGTAGTTTCCTTTTTGACTTCTTCAGCCGAAGCATCACTGGCAGCCGGAGCCTCTGTCTCTTCTTTCACCACGGAAGCTTCCTCCGCAGGTACTTCTGCTTTCACTTCAGCGCCGGGAGCTTCTTCATCCACAGGTACTTCTGCTTTCACTTCAGCGACAGGAGCTTCTTTCTCCACAGGTACTTCTGACTTTACTTCAGCTATTTGAACTTCCTCAACTGCAGCTTCAACTGTTTCTTCCACAACAGGTATTTCCCCTACCGTGGCATTAACTGTTTCTTCTACTTCGGCAACCGGGACAAGCGGTGTATTGGCTGCCAGTTCTTCGGCTTTCTTCTTCGCCAAAACTTCTGCTCTGGTTTTGTTTACTTCCTTTTCTGCATCCAGACGGGCTTTCTCTTCCACGCGTTGCTTTTCAGCATCTTTGCTCTTGAGCGACTGTGCCGTCTGTTGTTTGTTGTTTTTCCAGGCTTCGAATCTTCTTTCGGCCTCAGCTTCATCGAAAGCGCCTTTTGTCACACCTCCCAGGAGATGCTTTTTCATCAAAACACCTTCGTCCGATAAAATATTGCGAACGGTGTCGGAGGGTTGTGCCCCCGTTTGCAGCCAATACAAAGCTCTTTCGAAATCTAAAGTGATCGTAGCCGGATGTGTGTTCGGGTTGTATGAACCAATCCTTTCAATATACTTTCCATCTCGTGGAGCTCTGCTATCTGCAACAATAATCTGGTAGAAAGGATAATTTTTCCGTCCCCTTCTCTGTAAACGTAATTTTGTTGCCATTTAGTAGTTCTTTTGAATGAATATAATTTGTATTTGCGGGTGCAAAGGTAGCAATATTTCCGTGTTCTTCAAACTATTCGAGACAAAATTCCAAAATTATTCCGGAAAGCAGGTGGGTCTGCTCCGGATTATCTATCCAATCTAAATTATTTCATGATAGGAGTTGACAACCTGCTTATTTTTCCACCATTAAAGCCAAGTAGTTTTTGCATGTTTTTGTTTCTAAACCCATTGATATTAAACTCACCACGAACAATGACCATTAAGATTGTCAGATCATCGGCGCTAAAGAATTTTAAAGTTTCGTAAAAAAAAATTACCTGAATTTAGCCTTAACCGGTTGGCATACAATTTGAAGAGTTTAATTTTGAAAAATGAAATGTTCATCAGATGATTAACATGAAAATTTGACGGTTATGTAGCGGAAGTTTTCAAAACAGAAAGACAAAAAGGGAGGATTTAGCGATGAAAAAGTCTTACGTAAGAAATCTTTTTATTGTTTTAATTCTTTTGAATTTCTGGTCGTTAGATGTATTTTCTCAATATTTTGACCGGAACAAGCCGCATTACAGAACTTTTAATTACGATGTGCTGCATACACCAAATTTCGAAATTTACCACTACCTTGAAAACGATACCTTTATGACTCATTTTGCTGAATGGGCCGAAGAGTGGTACGTGATGCACCAGAAGTCTTTTGAAGATACCTTTCAAAATAAAAACCCGTTGATCTTATATGCCAATCACTCCGACTTTCAGCAGACCACAGCAGTCAGCGGCACCATTGGCACAACCACCGGAGGGGTTACTGAAGCTTTGAAAAACAGGGTAGTTATGCCGGTGGCTCCCACGTTGGCACAAACCGACCATGTTTTAGGGCACGAACTGGTTCATGCGTTTCAGTTCAACCTGCTGCTTCATTCCGATTCCATTAGCGGCTCTTCTTTAAATAATATTCCACTCTGGATGATTGAAGGGATGGCAGAATATTTCTCCACAGGCAGTATCGACCCCCATACTGCCATGTGGATGCGGGATGCCTTGGTCAATGACAATTTTCCCACATTGAAACAACTCTCAACAGAACAAGCAAAATACTTTCCTTACCGCTACGGCCATGCGTTTTGGGCCATGATTGGCAAAACCTGGGGTGATTCGCTCATCGTTCCCCTTTTTACACAAACCGCCAAATATGGACTGGATCATGCGCTCGATTCAATACTGGGATTCAACTCCAAAACGCTTTCAGGATTATGGAAAAGTGCCACGGGAACTTATTACAATAAATACATTGAAGATTCGGCCACCTATGTGGCAGGCAAAAAAATCATTTCTGAAAAGAACTCCGGAAGAATGAATTTGTCGCCATCACTCAGTCCCGACGGAAAATATCTGGCTTTTTTTTCGGAAAAAGATATATTTACCTTCGACTTGTTTCTGGCCGATGCAGAAACAGGAAAAATCATCAAAAAACTATCGAGCATAACCCGCAACCACGAAATTGATGATTTTAGTTTTAATGAGTCGGCAGGCACATGGTCGCCCGAC
>JBDKRY010000021.1:0-17825 GCA_039683155.1 Proteiniphilum sp. | reverse complement strand
TAAGAAACCCTCACCTTGAAATTGTCCATGGTCTTCTTCAGAGGTTCGAAAAAGGCTTCCTCGGAGATTCTCCATCCTGCTGATGCAGATGGGAAGAAGCCCCACCGGTAGTCTTTCATGAAGCGGGAGGAGCCATCATAACGACCGTTCAGCTCCAGAAGATATCTTTCCTGAAAGTTGTAGTTGAAACGTCCGTAATAAGAAAGCATTGCCCAGTCCCAGTGGCTGCCGCCGTTGGTCGCCGTCGCGATGTCTCCATGGTCAAGGTCTTCGAAACCCTCATACTCATATCCCTTGCGGGTGGCCGAGAACGAACGGCTCATAATCTCCTCCGATTGCATCCCGACAAGGAGGTTGAACGAGTGGTCGTTGATTGCACGGGCATAGGATCCCTGCAGGTTGAACTGGTTGGTGATTGTCTGGCTCCATCCCTCGTACTTAGTACGGCCGCCAGCGGGAAATGTTGTTTTGTATACCCCTCCCTCGTAGGTGTCGTATGGTTTCAGGAAATAGTCCGATTTCCCTTCAATTTTTCTGCTGCTGTAACTGGTAAGAAGATCCAGCCCTTCCAGCGGAGTTAACTGAACAAATCCTTTTAGTCCCAATTCGGGTGTTACAGATGTGCTTACCCCAGATGCCCTTGCCGACGCAATCGGATTATCGCCATTCTGGCCGTAACCCCATGTGCCATCATTATTGATACCGGAAAACACCGGTACAAAAGTGGTAGCTTTATTGATAATGCTTTCCGGGGTGTCGAATGCGGGCTGGATTGTTTTGGATTGGCGGATATTTACATCAATGCCACTCTTCATCCACGAGGTGACCTGTACGTCGGTATTGAGGCGGAACGTCATTCTCCGGTAGTAGTTGTTGGCAATATTCCCATCCTGGTAGAAGTTTCCCAAGTTGGCAAACACCCTGATCTTTTCGGAACCTCCGCTGACACTGATAGAGTTGTTGTGGGTGAGTGCATTCGGTTCAATGATTTCCTCTCTCCAGTTGGTTTCGTAGCGAGTAATGTTATCGGGACCCAATGTCTCATATTCCTTTATAAGTTCTTCCGAATATTGGGGACCCATATCTGCGTTTGCCCTCGCCACATTGATAGCTCTCATGTATTCCACGGCAGAGAGTGGTTCTGGAATAGCTGTCGGGGTGTTTACGCCTACATAACCATTGTAGTTGATGCTTAGCTTACCCTCTTTAGCCCTCTTGGTAGAGATCAGGATCACCCCGTTCGAAGCTCTGGATCCGTATATTGAGGCAGATGCAGCATCTTTCAGCACGGAGATGGATTCAATACTGTTCATATCCAGGAAGTTCAGCCCGTAGGTATCTGCAATTACTCCGTCAATCAGCACCAGTGGGTTGGAGGAGGAGTTGAGGGATCCTGTACCTCTGATCCTTATGCCTGCTCCATCATAACCTGGTCGACCTGAGGTAGTCACTACGGACACCCCCGGAATCAGACCCTGCAAAGCGATAGATGTGTTGGAGACATTCCGTTTTACCAGATCTTCGCTGCTTACATTTTGAACTGAACCGGTGAGATTTACTTTTTTCTGTGTGCCATAGCCCACCACAACCACCTCCTCCAGCAGCTCGGTGTCCTGCTCCATGGTAACATTGAGGTATGTTCTCCCATTTAGGGGTATTTCCTGTTCCCTGAAACCAACATAAGAGAACATGAGGGTACTGTTTGGTGATGGAACAGACAGATTAAACTCCCCATTTGTGTCAGAAACGGTGCCCTGATTGGTACCTTTTACAATTACATTCACGCCAATCAGGGTTTCCCCTGTTGCATCGACTACCTTTCCCCTTACAGTCACCTGTGCGTAGGTGATTAGCGTTGAGAGAAAGAAGAGTGACAGAAACAGGCACCTTAAGATGCTGCTTCTCCACTGTAGAAATCGGTTCTTGCTTTCCATTTGCATGTGTTTTAATTATTACAATTTATTATTGATTTAAATTAATCCCCTTACTCTTCATCTGATTATTCAGTTTGAAGCAAAACAAAGTTGATTATACATTCAGGTTCTTTTTGAGTTAATTACTTCAATTATTTTCCAGCACTGATACAATCCTCTTGGCACATGGAAGCAGCCTTTCCATTTGCCTCCTTTCAAATCCAGCAGTACTTCCCCACGACGATTCAGATAACCCCACCATTCAGGATAATCGGGATCCTTGAAATGTTCCCAAGTGTAGGTGTGAACCTTCTCAAACCACTCAAGACATTCCTGAGATCCGATCAGTTGATATCCTTTCAATAGCGATATCAATGTTTCTATATGTACCCACCACAGTTTCTGATCCCACTCCAATTCCTGTAGCGGTGAGCCTTTCCTGTCCATAAAATAGAAGATGCCGCCATACTTCTTGTCCCATCCATATTCTACGGTCTTCAAGGTGGTTTCTACCGCTTTCTCAATTAGTTCCGGGCGGTTAAGCCGCACGCCCAGATCCATGATAAACCACATGGCTTCTATTCCGTGTCCGGGATTTACCAAACGGCCCTCGAAAGAGTCGGACAGGGAGCCATCCTGATTTACATTTTCCACGATAATACCTCCCAACTCAGGCCGCAGGAATACTTCCATCACTTCGTGGATGCACTCCTCCATGATTTGTTCCACGATCTCTTTATTGAGCAGGTGTTCGATTTCCAGTGTGAGGTTGCTGAGGATCATGGGCAGGGAGAACCCTTTGAGCGGACGGGTGCCGGGATAGGCTTTGTTCCATCTTCCTTTTGGATTATCCCGCCTGGAGAGAATGGTGTCAAATGTACGTTTGGCGATGTCTGCATATTCCTGATTACCGGTCGCCAGGCTCAGTTGCCCGAATGCCATGGCCGCGAAAGTGCAGGAGAAGATGTTGTAAGGCTCCACCAATGGTTTTCCTTCCCGGGTAAGCGAGAAATACCAGTTGAAGTTGCTGTCATGGCCATGCATCTTCAGAAACTCAGCGCCTTGTATAGCGCAATCGAGCCACTCCTGCCGTTTTTCCACCCTGTTGTAGAGCATGGAGAACATCCACACCTCCCGTGCCTGTAGCCAGATAAATTTGTCGGTATCATAAACGTTGCCTTTTCTGTCGAGGCAAGTGAAATATCCTCCATATGCTTTATCCTGGGAAAAATCCAGCCAAAATGGAACTACATCTTCTAGAAGCTCTGCCTTGTATTGTACGGCAAGACTGTTAAAATCTATCATATTCCTGTGGTTATGATCTTGTTTTTATATATAAAAACGATCCATTAATCTTAAACATCTATATAACAAACGCAAATAAACATATAATATTGTATATATGCAAGCATTTAAATCAAATAATTTAATAATAGGCCTGTTTTTAACAATTTGGCGGATTAGCTCTTTGATTTTATTTTAGTAGCAAGGTTAAAAACTGCAAAAATCTATTCAAGGCATTTCTTCCAGAAACTGTGTAGCCTGGATGATGGAATCTGGTTTACCCACATCGAGGATGCTGCCTTTTTCGGGCTGGTAAGCGCTGATTTTGTGGGTGGAGCAGAGCGTGAGGTAGAAGTCGATGATGGAGAATCGACGGGGGAATGAATCCATCTCCCGCAAAAGTGAAGGATGTATCATCTGGATGCCGGAGAAGGCCAGTTCGATGTAATCGGTTGGTTGAAAATTGGCGAAAGGTGATTTTGTTTCACCTGTTTTCTTGTTGATCCACCCTCGGAGGTGATTTCTCTCGTCGAATAGCAGGTAGCGGTTGGTCTCCCGCTTGCTACAGAGAAGTGTAGCAGCAGCGTCGATGTTGATGTGGTGACGGATCACCTCCCGCAGGTCAATATTGGAGAGGATATCCACATTGTGTACCAGAAACGGCCGGTTGTCATCGAAGAACCAGGCCGCTTTTTTGATCCCGCCGCCGGTATCGAGCATCACTTCCTGCTCATCTGAAAATTCAATCCTGATGCCGAAACTTCTGTTTATCTTTACAAAATCGATGATCTGTTGGCTAAAATGATGAATATTGATAATGATCTCATTGAAGCCGGCAGCGGTTAGCTTTTCAATGGTATGCTGCAACAGGGGTTTCCCGGCTACCGGCACCAGTGCTTTCGGCATGGTGTTGGTGAGTGGTTTGAGGCGAGTGCCGAGACCGGCTGCGAAGATCATTGCTTTCACTTGATGGGATGAGTTAGATTGAATCAGATTGAAAAAGACTGAGCTGCCCGAAAACGGATCTTGACTTCAATTCCTTTTTCTGAACTCCTGTTCCAGGTTCTGCTCGCGGTGCACCAGCGATACTTTCACCCCGAACGTCTTTGAGATGTGCTCCGCCACATGTTGTGCTGCGTATACCGAGCGGTGTTGTCCGCCGGTGCAGCCGAAGGAGATCATCAGGTTGGTGAAGTTCCGTTCCATATAGCGTTTCACATGCCGGTCGATGAGCGGGTAGATGTTCTCCAGGAAGGTGACCATCTCGCCATCCTCTTCCAGAAACTTAATGACCGGTTCGTCGAGGCCGGTCACATTGTTATAACGTTCAAACTTGCCCGGGTTGTTGATCGCACGGCAGTCGAACACGTAACCTCCGCCGTTGCCGGAGATGTCTTCGGGTATCCCTTTCTTATAGGCAAAGCTGTAAACACGAACCTCCAGTTCCCGTTTGCGTGAATCAGCAAATTGTTTAAGTTCCGTCATCTCCTGTAACATGCCGCAGAGATAGGGATATTCCTCAAATCCGTCCTTCAGCAACTCCCGCAGGTTGTTCAGGGCAAAGGGTACACTCTGTATAAAATGGGGCTTTTTCTCAAAATATCCCCTAAAGCCATATGCACCCAGCACCTGCAGCGTGCGGAAAAGGACAAACTGACGCAACCGGTTGAGAAAATCGCCCTCCGGGACAGGCCGGTATTTTCGCAAAGAGCTGATGTACGTCAGAATCAATTCGTCGCGCAGTGCGGCAGGGAAATTTGCTTTCGCCTGCCACAGGAAGGAGGCCACATCGTAATAGACAGGGCCTTTTCTTCCGCCCTGGAAGTCGATGAAGTAAGGATTTCCATCCTTCAGCATCACGTTGCGCGACTGAAAATCGCGATACATGAACGTATGGGTTTCGTCTTTCAGCAAGGCCTCTGCCAGTTTCTCAAAATCGTTTTCCAGCAGATCTTCCCGAAAAGCCATGCCGGTGGTCTTCAGAAAGCTGTACTTGAAATAGTTCAGATCCCACATTACGGAGCGGTGATTGAATTCCGCTAACGGGTAGCAGACACTGAAATCGAGATCCCGGGCGCCCAGGTATTGAAAATCGGCCAACAGGGAAATGGTCTTGTGTAAGAGTTCTTTCTCGTCGTGACTGAACACCCCGGTAAGCCTGCCACCCTTGATGGCATCGAACAAAAGGAGGTCTCCCAGATCCTCCTCCAAATAAAACATCTCATCGTCGGATACGGCAAGCACCTCCGGAACGTTTAGTCCCTGCTGATGGAAATGGTTTGCCAATGTGATGAATGCCCGGTTCTCATCGCGGGACTCACCATGCACTCCGATGAGAGAGATATCGTCTCGCTGAAGCCGGAAGTATTTTCGGCTGGAACCCGACGAAGGCAGCGCCTCTAAACGGGGATTTCCTTTTCCGGTAAACGTTGTAAAAAGGGATATCAATTGTTGCATGTTGATACGGTCAAAGTTCAGTTCAATGTTTCTGGTTTTCAATGTTTTATTGTTCTCTCGTTTCGAATTCGTTGATCCAGACGTCGGCAACAGCATCGCTCGGCATGCGCCAGTTGCCGCGGGGGGATAGGTTGATGGATCCCACCTTCGGACCATCGGGCAGACAGGAGCGTTTGAACTGTTGAGAAAAGAACCGTTTATAAAAGACCTTCAGCCATTTCAGGATCACTTCCGGATCGTAGACGGATGTGAATGCCTGCTGTGCCATAAACAGAATGCGTTTGGGGCGGTCGCCGTAGCGCAGCATGCGATACAGAAAGAAGTCGTGCAGCTCATAGGGACCGACGAAAAACTCTGTTTTTTGAGCTATTTTTCCATCAGTGCCTGCAGGAAGCAGCTCGGGGCTGAACGGGGTATCGAGCACATCGTGCAGGATCCTGCGTGAAGACTCTTCCATCTGCGTGTCCGCAATCCAGCGTACCAGAGAAGCCACCAGTGTTTTAGGTACGCTGGTGTTCACGCTGTACATCGACATGTGGTCGCCGTTGTAGGTAGCCCATCCCAGTGCCAGCTCCGAGAGATTTCCTGTTCCCACCACCAGTCCGCCTATCTTGTTGGCATAATCCATCAGTATCTGGGTTCGTTCACGAGCCTGACTGTTCTCGTAGGTGATGCTCTCGTCGCTGATTTCATGGCCGATATCGTTGAAATGTAGTTTTACCGCGTCCACGATGGATATCTCCTCCACCGTAACCCCGGAAGCTTTCATCAGGGCGATGGCGTTGGCGTATGTTCTGTCGGTGGTGCCGAAGCCCGGCATGGTGATGCCATGGATATTTTTCCGTGGCAGCCTGAGGATATCGAATGTCTTGATCGTGACCAACAGTGCCAGCGTGGAGTCCAGTCCGCCCGAAACGCCAATAGTAACAGTCTTTACCCCGGTGTGTAGCAGCCTTTTGGCCAGCCCGTGTGTCTGGATATTGAACACTTCCGACAGGTTCTCTTCAGCGCTCTCTTTTGAGGGTATAAAAGGGTGCGGATGAAAAGTGCGGTACATCTTTTCCGGAGTTACCGGTTCTATTTCGCAATCGATCTCCGTGGTGCTGTCGGTGGCCACTGAGATGTAATTGGTGTTCATCATCCGGTCGTGACGGAGTGCATCGATATCGATGTCGGCAATGATCAGTTCACTTTCCAGTGAGAAGCGTTTTGACTCTGCCAGCATAGCGCCGTTCTCTGCAATCAGACAGGCGCCGGAAAAGACCAGGTCGGTGGTCGATTCACCGCACCCCGCCGAGGAGTAGACATAGGCAGCATTGCATCGCCCTGATTGCTGAAGCACCAATGACTTCCGGTACCGGTGTTTGCCTACCAGCTCGTTGCTGGCCGAGAGGTTGAAGAGCACATCCGCTCCCTGCAACGCCAGGGTGGAGGATGGAGGATTGGGCATCCATAAGTCTTCACAGATCTCAATCCCAAAATTGCCGAACGGGGTACGGAAGATCATTCCTTCGGCAGCAACAGGTACTTCTTCGCCGCCGATCTCTACCGAAAATGCAGAGATATCGGCTGCCGATGCAAACCATCTTTTTTCGTAAAACTCTCTGTCGTTGGGAATATTTGTCTTGGGAACAAACCCCAGGATACCTTCGGCCGAGATGACGGCAGCCATATTGAAAAGGCTGCTTTTGATGCGCAGTGGCAGGCCTACGATGGCGATGAGGGAGGGCTTCCCTTTCATGAAGGCAGCCAGCTCCGTCAGCGAGGCCACCGCCTTGCGCTGCAATGCTTCCTGGAAGAAGAGGTCGCCACAGCTGTAGGCCGTGATGCACAGCTCGGGGAAACAGATTAGCTGCACCTCTTCCCGCACAGCACGCTCTATCACCGATTTTATCTCAGCCGTGTTGAAATCGCAATCGGCAACCCTCAGTGTGGGTGATGCGGCAGCCACGCGTAAAAAGCCGAAATCATTTATATGCATATTCATCGGGTTTACAGGTGAGTTGCACAAAGATAATACATTAGGATGAATTACCGGTAGGTTATTTCAATCTTATATGAGCCTCACGATCTGATTGTTTCAGCCAAGCGGAGTATTTCGGGTAGTTCCGCACGAAGTGTTGTCATGGAGTCGAAAACCACCGAGGCCCCCGCATCTTTCAGTACCGTGTCGGGCAGCGGGCCCGTATTCACGGCAATGGTGAAGATACCGGCTGCTACAGCCGCCTGGATACCCAGGGGTGCATTTTCAATCACGATGGCCTGGTTGGGCTGCAGGTTACCTCCCTTCTGTAATCCCATCAGAAAAGGTTCGGGATCGGGTTTCCCATTCACCACATCGAATGCCGTCACCATGGTCCCGGGAGTGAAAATGCCGGGAAAATGGGTGTCGAGCCGATCCAGCAGAGAGGGTTGACCGGAGCCGGTGACCAGTACAGGCTTCAATCCTTTTTCTCTCACATAGTCCAATACTTCTTTTGCTCCCGGCATGGTAGCGCCGCTGTTGTACTGCTGAAACAATTCCGTCTTGCGGGCGTAAATGCTCTGTTCCTCTTCCTCCGTAGCATCACGCTGCAGGTTTCGTTGAAAAACAGCGTTGATGGTCGATTTTCCGATTCTCCCTTCCTGAAGATAGAATTCATAGGGTAAGTGTTGCAGGTTGAGTTCATCCATCGTTTGTCGCCACGAAATATCATGTGCCGGCATGGAATCATACAACACCCCGTCCATGTCGAAAATAACCGCTTTCAGTTCGAATCTGCTGTATTGATGTTGTTGCAGATACGCTTTTAGTAATTCAATCATTTTATGTCACAAAAAAACCGCGGGGCTGCTTTTGGGCAGCCATGCGGTCAGACAATATTCCGTTACATTACAGTCTTGCCTTGATCGCTTTTGTGGCTTCTTCATATCCCGGTTTTTCGAGGAGGGCAAACATGTTCTTTTTGTAAGCTTCCACACCCGGCTGATTGAAAGGGTTGATCCCCAGCAGGTAGCCGCTGATGCCGCACGCTTTTTCGAAAAAGTAAATCAACTGACCGATATATTTTTCGTTCAACTCCGGCAGTTCGATCTGCAGGTTGGGAACACCTCCATCCACATGAGCGATGCGGGTGCCCAGTTCTGCCATCTTATTTACTTCATCCACCCGTTTTCCTGCCAGGAAGTTAAGGCCGTCGAGGTTTCGGTCGTCGTGCGGTATTAGTACCTTTTTATTGGGTTCTTTCACCGAGATCACGGTCTCGAAGATGGTGCGCTCGCCTTCCTGGATCCACTGTCCCATGGAATGCAGGTCGGTCGTGAAGTCCACCGCAGCCGGGAAGAGGCCCTTGCTTTCCTTTCCTTCACTTTCTCCGTAAAGCTGTTTCCACCATTCGGCCAGAAAATGGAGTTTGGGATGATAGTTCACCAGTATCTCAATCTTCTTTCCCTGTTTGTACAGTTCATTGCGAATCACCGCGTAGATAGCCGGCAGATTGTAGTCGAAGGAGGTCGACGGTTCCGTAGCTTTCTCTATTTCAACAGCACCTCCTACCAGTTTGCGGATGTTTATTCCTGCCACGGCAATGGGCAACAATCCCACGGGAGTAAGCACCGAATAGCGGCCTCCCACATTATCGGGAATGACAAATGTTTTATATCCTTCCGTGGTGGCCAGTGAACGAAGAGCACCTTTTGAAGCGTCGGTGATGGCAACGATTCTTCTTCTTGCCTCCTCTTTTCCCACCTTGTCTTCCAGCTGATCTTTCAGCAGGCGGAAAGCCAGTGCCGGTTCGGTGGTGGTCCCCGATTTGGAGATGTTGATGATGCCGAACTGTCTTTCTTTCAGCCAGCACATGAGCTCATGCAGATAATCTTCGCTGATGTTGTTGCCGGCGTAGAGGATCACCGGATTTTTGCGTTTATCTTTTTCATAAAGCCAATCGAGAGAATCAGAAAGTGCATCGATTACTGCACGGGCTCCCAGGTAGCTGCCACCGATACCTACCACCACGATGGCTTCACAGTGGGTCCTCAGCACGGTTGCCGTATCTTCAATGTCCCGGAATACATCCTCGGTGATGGAAGAAGGAAGGTTCACCCATCCCAGAAAATCACTGCCTTCCCGTGATCCATCGTGTAACGCCTCATTACAGGCTGTGGCATGCTCCGATTGATTCAGAATTGCCTCTTCTGAGAGAAAACCGGATACCTGTCTGATGTTTAGTTGAATACTATCCATATTATTGATTTATTGATGTGTTGATTCAATGTGCCGATATGCCAATGTGCTATTTTGACGATGTGCTGATGCGCATTTCACTATCACCTTCCCGTTCTTCCTCATTTTCACTCAATTTCAGAACATATCGATCAACCTTCTGATGGCTTCCTGCGGGGCCAGTTTCTCGTAAAGGATCTGGTACACCGTTTGTGCAATGGGCATATCGATTTTGAAGCGGCTGTTCATTTCGTAAATGCATTTTGCTCCGTAGTATCCTTCGGCAATCATCTCCATTTCCAGCTGTGCCGATTTCACCGAATAACCTTTACCAATCATGGCACCGAGTGTCCTGTTGCGACTGAACTGCGAGTAGCCGGTGACCAGCATATCTCCCAGGTAATGTTGCTCGGCAATGTTCCGCTCAAGAGGGACAACACCATTGAGAAACCGCGACATCTCCTTCGCACAGCTGCTCATCAGCACCGCCTGAAAATTGTCGCCATACAACAGTCCCTGGCATATACCGGCCGCGATGGCGTAAATGTTTTTTAATACGGCCGCCAGTTCAATGCCCACCACATCGTCCGACACACGGGCCTTCAGTATTCTCGAAGTAATCGCCTCGGCCAGGAGTGACGCTTTGGTTTGATCCTTGCTGGCCACTGTCAGAAACGATAATCGCTCCAGCGCCACTTCCTCAGCGTGACAAGGCCCTGAAAGAACACCAATATTTTCTAAGGGGATTTTAAAATTGGAAGCGAGGAATTCACTCATCACCATATTGTCGTTGGGGATAATCCCCTTCAGTGCCGACACCATGAATTTTCCGTGAAACGTACTGTTCCAGATACGGCGGAAATATTGTCTCACGTACGGAGAGGGAATGG
Organism: Proteiniphilum sp.; assembly: GCA_039683155.1. Lineage (GTDB taxonomy): Bacteria > Bacteroidota > Bacteroidia > Bacteroidales > Dysgonomonadaceae > Proteiniphilum. The sequence goes on along the minus strand of JBDKRY010000021.1, from coordinate 7,080 downwards.
CAATGATGATCGTATCCGATTCCTTGATGGCTTTCTCAAAGTTGGAGTAGAAGGTAATCTGCGCCAGGTTGAATTTTACATTGGTCAGGTAATTGGGATTATGTCCCAGCTTGTAAAACCCCTCTATCTGGTCGTCACGGCGAATGAACCAGTTCATATGCTTTTGGTTCATCAATACAATTTTAGCCAGTGCCGTGCCCCACGTACCGCCTCCCAAAATACAGATTTTTCCGATTGAATCCGTCATAATATTTTTCCGAAAGTCCGGTGATGATTATTCCGATGCGTTGGCTATCCAGATTTTAACCTCCTCGGGTGTGGGATTGTTCAATCCCATCTTATACTTTTTGTTCAAACCACAAATCTCCTGGTGGAATTTGTTGGGATTCACTTCCTGCAAGCTTTTGACCTGCAGATAGCCTGCTTTTTGGATCACCGCAACCCATTCTTCCGGGATGCCGATGTGGGTATAGTCTGACAATGCGTCTCTCTTCGCTTTCTTTTCCGGACGCATTAACGGGAACAACAGTACCTCCTGGATGGTTGTCTGCCCCGTCAGCAGCATCGTGAGCCTGTCCATTCCTATGCCCATGCCCGATGTGGGTGGCATTCCATATTCCAGTGCACGCAGAAAATCCTGATCGATGAACATCGCCTCATCGTCGCCCTTCTCCGACAGCCGCAGTTGCTCTTCAAAGCGTTCGCGCTGGTCGAGGGGGTCGTTCAACTCCGAATAGGCGTTGGCCAGCTCTTTGCCGTTGACCATCAGCTCAAAGCGTTCCGTCAGCTCAGGATTGTCACGGTGGCGCTTGCAGAGGGGCGACATCTCAATGGGGTAGTCGATGATGAAGGTGGGCTGTATATATTTTCCTTCGGCTTTCTCACCGAATATCTCATCGATCAGTTTTCCTTTGCCCATTGTCTCATCCTGTTCCACACCCAGCTTTCTGCATACTTCACGCAGTTCATGCTCATCCATGCCATTAATATCGATGCCGGTATGCTCCCTGATGGCATCGATCATGGTCACCCGTTTGTAAGGTGCCTTGAAATCTATTTCCTGATCTCCTATGGTTACTTTTGTGGTACCGAGCACTTTCAGGGCTACATGCTCCAGCATCTGTTCGGTAAACTCCATCATCCACCGGTAGTCCTTGTATGCCACGTAAATCTCCATGACGGTGAACTCGGGATTGTGCGTCCGATCCATCCCCTCGTTGCGGAAGTTGCGGGAAAATTCGTAAACTCCTTCAAAGCCTCCGACAATCAGTCGTTTCAAATACAATTCATTGGCTATCCGCAGGTAAAGGTCGATATCAAGCGCATTCATGTGCGTGATGAAAGGACGGGCGGCAGCACCTCCCGGAATGCTTTGCAGCACGGGGGTGTCCACTTCCAGATAGCCCTGTTGGTTAAAATACGCCCGCATGGCATCGAAGATGCGGGTACGCTTCACAAAAATATCCTTTACGTCGTCGTTCACCAACAGGTCTACGTATCGCTGGCGATAGCGCAGTTCGGGGTCGGTGAACTTATCGTATGCCACGCCATCTTTCATCTTGACTATTGGCAGCGGCTTCAGTGATTTCGATAACACGGTGAACGTTTCCGCATGCACCGAGATCTCGCCCGTTTGTGTACGGAAGACGAAACCGGTGATGCCCACGAAATCACCGATATCGGTCAGCTTTTTGAATATGGTGTTGTAGCGGTCTTTGTCTTCGCCCGGGCAGATGTCGTCTCTCGTGATATACACCTGGATACGCCCTTTCGAGTCCATTAATTCAATGAAAGAGGCTTTCCCCATGATGCGGCGGCTCATGATGCGACCCGCAATGCTTACCCGACGGCGTTCCGCCTCATCGCTGAATCCGGTCTTTATATCTTTGGACCAGGCGTTCACATCATACAATGCCGCTGGATAAGGTTCCACTCCCAGTTGTCTCAATTCATCCAGGCTCTGCCGGCGTATGATTTCCTGTTCGCTTAGTTCTGAATTTTGCATGTTCCGATTAAATAGTCCGGGCAGCAATGCCCAAATTTTCCACAAAAGTACAAAATAATTCAGTACGAATGCATACTATTTCTTGCATACTATTGTATATGCTCAGTATAGTCCAAACAAATCTGGCCCCCCCTGTCACATCCTTCAAAAACTCCACGCACTGCGATACGGTTAAAAACCATAGTAAGAAGTACCTGGTTATCATAGATGTAACTTCTTCTTTGTGATGGCGGAAATTATCGGAAAATAATTAAAGAAAAATTTCTTTAATTCATACAGGTTTACTACTTTTGTAAAGGAAAACAATATGGATGCACCCGAAAGTGATCAGTCCAATATTGGTGTCTGTTGCATTGTATCAATTTAAAATCTGTCTTATGGAAACACCCGCCCACGCTCTGGTTTCAGGAGAGATCCTCGATGAGATCATTAAAAAACACCGGGGAAAGCCCGGAATGTTGCTTACTGCCTTGGAAGAGGTGCAAGAGAAAAACCAGCTGAAATATCTTCCCGGTGAAACGTTGGCCGAAATTTCCAAAAAGTTGCAGATACCCTATACGCAGATTTATAGTGTAGCGACCTTTTATTCCTACTTCAATCTGAAGCCGCAGGGTAAACATGCTATCGTTGTTTGCAGAGGTACGGCGTGTCACACCAAAGGATCAAAAGCCCTGCTCGATGATATCGCTGCTGGTTTGGGTATCAAAAGGGATGTTGATGGCGAAGATTCCTCCTTTACTACTCCCGACAATCTGTTTACTGTCAGAACGGTAGCCTGCTTCGGACAGTGCGCTCAATCTCCTGTTGTTGAGGTAGATGGCGTTATTTACGGAAATGTGAACGCACAGAAGTTATCGAAGATCATGAACAGGGTGAAAAACTCAACATCTGAAAAAATAAAACGCATATGAGACCGTCCGGAATTAAGATATTGCAGGAACAGCATCGGGAGAGAATTCTCCCTGCCATGCCGATGATACTGGTGGGGATGGGTACCTGCGGTATAGGGAATGGGGCCTATGCGGTTTATCGCCGCTTTATGGAGCAGATAGCCGAAGATGGGGTGGATTGTAAGCTCAAACAGACAGGATGTTTCGGTTTCTGCGCCGAAGAGCCGATGGTGATGCTCTACCGGCCGGGCAAACCGATGCTGGTCTATCGTAAAGTGAATGAGAAGGATGCAAAGCATATCATCGAAAGCATAGAGAAAGATACGATCTGCCGGAACAAGCTTTTGTGCAGGATAGACCGATGGGATTTCCTGACCGCAAAGATGGAGTTTGGCAAAGGATATGAAGATGTTCCTCATTGGGATGAGATACCTTTTTTTAAGGGGCAGGCAAAAGTGGTGTTACGCCATGCGGGGCTTATTGATCCCGAAGAGATCCTTGACTATATTGCCGTTGGCGGGTATAATGCGCTTACCAGGGTGCTCTCCGGCATGGAACCGGTTGATGTGGTCAACGAAGTAATGGCATCGAAGCTGCGCGGCCGTGGAGGCGCCGGCTTCCCTACCGGCGTAAAGTGGTCCATCATGCAAAAAAAGGAGCCCGGCCAGAAATATATTATCTGCAATGCTGATGAAGGTGATCCGGGCGCATATATGAACCGGAATGAAATTGAGAGCGACCCGCACATGCTGATTGAAGGGATGCTGATAGGTGCTTACGCGATGGGTGCCGACAGTGGGATCGCCTACGTGAGAGCCGAATATCCGCTCGCCGTGAAACGCTTTAAAAAAGCAATTGAACAGGCGGAGAAGCTTGGTTTGTTGGGGGATAATATTCTGGACTCCGGATTTAACTTCAGGCTGGATGTTGTGGAAGGTGCCGGAGCATTTGTTTGCGGTGAAGAGACGGCACTGATCGCATCCATTGAAGGGAAAGCCGGGCGCCCGATGCCCCGTCCTCCCTATCCGGCAAGCAGGGGACTGTATGGAAAGCCCACGAACATCAACAACGTGGAGACCTGGTGCAATGTGCCGATCATCATTGAAAAAGGGAGCGAATGGTTCAGGAGCATCGGGACGGAGAAAAGTGCCGGCACAAAAGTGTTTTCGCTGGTTGGTAAGGTGAAGAATACCGGACTTGTGGAGCTCCCGCTCGGCACACGGCTGGAACAGTTCGTATTCAGCATTGGTGAAGGGACAGGAACCTCCAAGCGGGTGAAAGCAGTACAAACAGGTGGCCCTTCGGGAGGCTGCATTCCGGTGGAATATTTTTCTACGCCGGTCGACTACGAATCGCTGAACAGCATTGGTGCTATCATGGGTTCGGGCGGCATGGTCGTGATGGATCAGGATAACTGTATGGTGGATGTGGCACGCTATTTCCTCGAATTCAATGCCGGGGAATCGTGTGGAAAATGCACGCCCTGCCGCGAAGGGCTGGCACAGGCGCTCGTCATCCTTACCCGCATCACAAGGGGACAGGGCACTACTGCCGATTTGGCCATGCTGGAACTGCTTGGCGGTGTTATCAAAGATTCATCGCTCTGCGCGCTCGGACAGACAGCTCCCAATCCGATCATGACAACACTGAAATATTTCAGGCATGAGTATGAGGAGCATATCAGGGAAAAACGTTGCTATGCAGGTACCTGTGAGACGCTGTTTAAGGCGCTGTGCGAAAACAGCTGTCCGCTGCACATGGACATTCCCGGGTATATCGAACTGATAAAAGAGAACAGGTGGGAGGATGCTTTTGAACTCACGCTGCGCGACAATCCGCTACCGGGTACACTGGGCAGGATCTGCCACTTCCACTGTCAGATGCGCTGTCGCCGCGAGATGTTGGATCAGCCTGTTTCGCAGGGAGAGATACACCGCTATCTGGCGGATACCATCTATCAGATTGGAAAAGAGGATGATATATATCGGAAGCTGATCAAAGAGAAGCTGCCGTCCACCGGGAAAAGTATTTCCATCGTCGGCGCCGGCCCTGCAGGGCTTACGGCAGCTTTTTATCTCGTTCGCCTAGGGCATGATGTGACGGTTTACGATGCAATGCCCGAAGCCGGCGGGATCCTCCGCTACGGCATTCCGCAATACCGTTTGCCCAAAGAGCTGCTGCAAAAAGAGATAAAAGTGATCAGGAAGCTGGGTGTTCATTTTAGGATGAACCGGCGGCTGGGAGAGAATCTCTCGTTGGAGGAGCTGAAAAAAGAGTCTGACGCTGTCTATATGGCGATAGGAGCCTGGAGAGATGTTGCATTGAGTATCCCGGGCGAAAGTGCGAAGGGAGTGTTTCCCGGGAGCGCGATCCTGAAAGAGATAGCAATGGGCAAAGTTCCGCAGGTGGGGCAGCACGTAGTGGTCGTCGGCGCAGGAAATGTGGCTGTCGACGCTGCACGCTCACTCCTGCGACTGGGAAAGGAGGTGACCATTGTATACCGGCGCGAAAAGGACGATATGCCGGCCAATGCCATCTAGATAAAGGAATCGGAAGAGGAAAAAATAGGATATCGTTTTCTCTCTTCACCCGTCGAAATTATCACTGACTCGTCGGGACAGGTGCGGGCACTGCGTATTGAAAAAATGAAACGGGGAGGCATCGACCGATCCGGAAGAAGGAGGCCTGTTGCTACAGGAATATTTACGGAGATACCCTGCGATTCTGTTATTCCGGCTATCGGAGAAAAGGTCGATTCAGAGAGCCTGGCAGACAGGATGGAGCTGATTGGCGATGGCAGGATTGCCGTGAACCGATTCACCTTCCAAACATCTGACCCGAAAATCTATGCCGGCGGTGACGCCGTCAGTGGCCCTGCTACCGCCGCCGAAGCGATGGGAATGGCAAAGAAGGCTGCTGCTGCTATTGACAAGGCGCTGATGAACGAGAACAGGTTTCACCTTTTATCGCGAACGTTTCACTATGGAAATGAGGTTCCCATAAATCCGAAACCAGCACCTAAGCATGTACCCCGAAGGCTCTCTGTAAGGGACCGGGTGAATAACTTCAATGAGATTTCATTCGGATTTACGGGTGAACAGGCTCGTAATGAAGTGGATAGATGCCTAAGATGTGATGTCAGATGTCAATAGATAAATTCAGTATACGATGGAAGTCAGCATAAATAATCAGGCAGTTCAGGTAACCGAAGGCAGTACCATCTGGCAGGCATGTCACACGGTGGGTATTCATGTCCCTTCGTTGTGTTATCTGAAGGATGTATCTCAAAACGCTTCCTGTGGCGTGTGTGTGGTGGAGGTGAAAGGGGCGAAGTCTTTATTGCGCTCCTGTATCACAAAAGTTACCGAAGGAATGGAGATAATGACCGATACTCCCCGTGTCATGGAGGCCCGGAAAATCAACATTGAACTGTTGCTGGCCAACCACCCGCAGGATTGTTTGTTTTGCGACCGGAACGGAAACTGCGAGTTGCAGCAGTTGTCCTTTACATTGGGAGTCAATTCGAGACGTTTTGAACGAACCCGCAAGGAACGCCTTGCAAAAGACGAATCCTCTTTATCACTGGTACGGGATCCGGAAAAATGTATTCTTTGCGGACGATGTGTTGCTGTCTGCAGCAACGTGCAGCATGTAAAAGCGATCGATTTCACGGGACGGGGGCTTAAAACAAAGGTGTCCACCTTCCTCGATGAAGGTTTGGGCTTTGTAGCCTGTACAAACTGCGGTCAGTGTGCCTTGGTATGTCCTACAGGAGCGATCATCGAGAAAAGCGCTGTCAATGAGGTGAGGAGAGCGTTGCAGGATCCGGAAAAGGTGGTTCTTGTGCAAACTGCTCCTGCAGTGCGTGTGGGTATCGGAGAGGCCATGGGGATGCCTTATGGCAGCCTGGTCACGGGACAGATGGTGGCCGGGTTGCGGCGCCTCGGGTTTTCGAAGGTCTTTGATACCGATTTCGCAGCCGACCTCACCATTATTGAAGAAGGACACGAGTTGCTTCATCGTATTAAAAACGGCGGTATATTGCCGATGATAACCTCCTGTTCTCCGGGATGGATAAAGTTCATCGAGCATTTTTATCCGGAACAGCTGGATCATTTGTCCACCTGTAAATCTCCACAACAGATGTTTGGCGCGGTAGCCAAGACCTATTATGCCGAAAAGACA
>JBDKRY010000020.1:0-4294 GCA_039683155.1 Proteiniphilum sp. | reverse complement strand
GATTCGGTTTACAACCGCACTGAAGGGAAAAACGATTATACCGACGACTACGCTTCCCGTGGTGCATGGGTCAACTGGCTGACGGGAGGATCTTCGGCACTACCCAGGGAGAAGGGACTCAATATTCCACTGGATCTGGCCTTTGCATTCCACTCCGACGCGGGTACTTTCTGGGGCGATACCATCGTCGGCACGCTCGGCATCTACATGACCCATTTCAATAAACAGCGCTTCGAGAACGGAAAATCGAGATGGGCGTCGCGCGACCTCTCCGAACTGGTCATGGAGGAGATCGTGAGCGACATCCGTCGCCAATTTGAACCGGGCTGGACACGCCGTCATCTCTGGAACCGCTCCTATGCCGAAGCGCGGATGCCCAACGTGCCTACCATGCTGCTGGAGCTGCTCTCCCACCAAAACCTCGCCGACATGCGCTACGGGCTTGATCCGACCTTTCGCTTTACCGTTGGTCGTTCTATCTACAAGGGAATGTTGAAATTTCTTGCCACCCAATATAACCGCCCCTATGTGGTGCAGCCATTGCCGGTGAAGGACTTCTTCGCACGTTTTTCCGGTGAGACGGAAGCACTGCTCACGTGGCAGCCAGCGCTCGATCCCTCGGAACCCTCTGCTGCTCCCACACAATATATTGTCTATACCCGCATCAATGACGGCGGCTTCGATAACGGGGTACTGGTGAACAGCAACAACTACAGCACAAAAATCCGGAAGGATGATATCTACAGCTTCAGGGTGGTAGCTGTGAACGAGGGAGGTAAGAGCTTCCCGTCGGAGACGCTCTCGCTCTGCCGGCAATCAGACCAAAAGGGCGAAGTGCTTATCGTGAACGGTTTCACCCGTGTCTCGGCACCGCACAGCTTCTCCGCCTCCGGCGACAGCATTGCCGGATTCCTGGGAACTGTGGACCATGGCGTGCCTTATATCGCCAATCACCATTTTACCGGTCAACAGAATGAGTTCCTGCGCATCATCCCCTGGATGGACGATGATGCTTCGGGCTTCGGCGACAGCAATGCCAATTATGAGACAATGCGGATTGCCGGCAACAGCTTTGACTATCCCATGGTGCATGGGCAGGCTCTTGCGGAAGCGGGCTACTCATTTGTCTCCTGCGCCGCTTCGGCCGTTGAGAACGGAACGGTGAACCTGAACGATTATGGTACCGTCGACTGGATCCTGGGCAAACAGCGGGAGTGGAGCATCGCCCGAGGAGTAAAACCACCCCGCTTCAAGACTTTTACCAAAAAACAGCAGGAGGCTGTCACCGCCTTTTGCAACAACGGCGGCAACATCATCGTCAGTGGTGCGTTTGTCGGTACCGACTTGTGGGACAACCGCTACGCTGCAAAAGAGGACCGGGAGTGGGCGCAGGAGACACTAAAATACAAATGGCGCAACAATAACGGCGCCGTGACCGGTCGCGTGAAAGCAGTTCCATCACCTTTCCCATCGGTCGAGGGGGATTACAGCTATTACAACGAACTCAACAGCGAAAGCTACGTGGTGGAGCATCCTGATGCCATAGAACCTGCTGATGAGAATGCTTTCACCATCTTCCGCTATACGGAGAACAACCTGAGCGCAGGTGTCCTCTATCAGGGAGAGAAATACAACAGCTGCATCCTCGGTTTCCCGATAGAATCCATCAAAGGTCAGGAGAACAGAAACAGGCTGATCAAAGGAATAATGGAAACGTGGAATGATTAGCAGATTCGATGATTCGATGATTCAAGGATTCAAGGATTCAAGGATTCAAGGATTCGATGATCAATTCATCAAATGGGAAGGTAGTGAACATCCCGCAAAGCGGGATTGGCAAATCGGTAAATCAGTAAATCGGTAAAATATGAAAAAAATAAACGCATTTATTCTCTTCACAGAGCCTGAACAGGCAAAGAAAACGGTGGAAGAGCTCAGACAATCGGAGTCGATAGACAAGATCTATTTGCTTACGCCCGAAAATAACAAGGAAACAATCAGGGGGTGCAGGAATATCGCCATCGACACGCTCCATAGCAGCGCCACGGTAAAGAAGATCGCACAGAAATCGAATGCCGACTATACGCTCATCTATCAGAAGCCCACCGTGCTGAGACCCGGTTACTTCGCACTGGAACGGATGACCCGTATCGCGGAAGATACGCAGGCCGGCATGGTCTATGGCGATTACTACGCCATCAGCAACGGCGTGAAGACAAACCATCCGGTGATCGGCTATCAGGAAGGTAGCCTACGCGATGACTTCAATTTCGGCTCACTGCTCCTCTACAATGCGAAGGCACTGAAGAAAGCATCCAGGAGGATGAAAAGCGAAAACTACACGTTTGCCGGACTATACGACCTCAGGCTCAAGGTGTCGCAGAAGAACCCACTCGTGCATATTAACGAGTACCTCTACACAGAGATAGAAGAGGATACCCGTGCATCGGGACAGAAAATATTCGACTATGTCGATCCAAAAAACCGACAGGTTCAGTTAGAGATGGAACAAGCCTGCACACAGCATCTGAAGGATGTGGGCGCCTGGCTGGAACCCACTTTCGAACCCATTGCGTTCGATAAGGGTGACTTCACCTACGAAGCATCGGTGATCATCCCGGTGTGCAACCGTATCCGAACCATCCGGGATGCCATCTCATCGGTGTTAAGTCAGCAAACCGATTTCCCGTTCAACCTGATCGTGGTGGATAATCATTCTACCGACGGCACCTCCGAGGCGATTGCCGCCTTCAGTGGGGATACACGGCTGATCCATATTATCCCTGAAAGACACGACCTGGGCATCGGCGGCTGCTGGAACATGGGGGTGCATCACCCCCAATGCGGGAAGTTCGCCGTGCAGCTCGACAGCGACGATGTATACAGCGGCGACGACACGCTGCAGAAGATTGTCGATGCCTTCTATGCACAGAACTGCGCCATGGTGGTGGGCACCTACCAGATGACCAACTTCAACATGGAGATGATCCCGCCGGGCATCATCGACCACCGGGAGTGGACACCCCACAACGGGAGGAACAACGCACTGCGCATCAACGGGCTGGGTGCACCCCGTGCTTTCTACACACCCGTGTTGCGGGAGATCAAGGTGCCCAACACCAGCTACGGCGAGGATTATGCCCTCGGGCTGAACATCTCGCGTCATTATCAGATAGGACGTATTTACGATGTACTGTATCTCTGCCGCCGGTGGGAAGACAATAGCGACGCCTCGCTCGATATCGGGAAGATGAACGGCCACAACTTCTACAAAGACAGCATCAGAACCTGGGAGCTGCAGGCCAGAAAGAGAATGAAACGAAGAAGGGAACTCTTCCAGCATAAGTAATTGATAGTTATAAATATTCAATAGCCATATACGATGAACGACCCGCTGATACATGTCGGTATTATTTCGGAGCAGCCTGCAATCAGCTTTTCGCTGCTCACCCCTTACAGACTCAAAGGAAAAGAGGTTGCCCCGGGCAATTACAGGGTGGAGCATTCGGAAGGGAAAATCCTTTTCAACGGTGAGAAACAGGACGAGATCACTTTCGAGTCGGATGATTTGCACCGGGACTCATTCGAGTTGAAGAATGTGATCATCGGCCTCAACTTCCACTGGGAACGCAGCGAGAACCAGCGTTTTCAGGGAGGACTGAAGTTCATCGCGGAGAAGGGCGGTATTACCGCCATCAACATTGTCTCCCTGGAGGACTACCTCAGGAGCGTCATCTCTTCCGAGATGAGTGCCACCAGCTCCGAAGAGCTGCTGAAGGCACATGCCGTGATCTCACGCAGCTGGCTGCTGGCGCAGATACAAAAGAACAAGGATATGGCCGGCGACTATCAGACATCGTTTGAATCACCCACCGGGATCGTCCGCTGGTACGACCGGGAGGATCACGCTCTGTTCGATGTTTGTGCCGACGACCATTGCCAGCGTTACCAGGGCATCACCCGGCAAACGACACCGCTGGTGAACAAAGTGATCGACGAGACACGCGGCAAGGTGATCACCTATAACCATGCCATCTGCGATGCCCGTTTCTCGAAGTGTTGCGGCGGTGCCATGGAGACCTTCGAGAATGTGTGGGAGCCGGTTGTCCATCCCTACCTGCAGGGTAAGGCTGACTATACGGCAGACGTTCCCCTGCCCGACCTGACGGTGGAAGAGCATGCTGATGCGTGGATCCGCTCATCACCTCCCGCCTTCTGCAACACGCAGGACGCCCGCATCCTCCGGCAGGTGCTGAACGACTACGACCAGGAGACAGCCGATTTCTACCGCTGG
>JBDKRY010000019.1:0-5219 GCA_039683155.1 Proteiniphilum sp. | reverse complement strand
AAAGCGCTTCCCAGATATTGAATAGCCAGCAGGATGTAATGAAATTTGGTCAGCCTGATGTCACTCCAGCTCACCCGGCAATAGGTGATGAAGAGCATGAGTGAGAGCAGGTAGGGGATGACCGGTGACAAGACAGACAGCGGTCTGTGAAAGGTGATCCCCAGAATCATCGCGACGGGGAGCAGGTATTTCTCTAAGTATTTTTGCATTTTAGTTGTAATAGTTCGCCGGCGTAGAATTCAGCGTTACGCTGCCCCTCTTTAAATCCGCCACCGAACACAAATACCAGACACGGTTGGGATAAGATGGTCGCTGAGTCGGTTTTGTATATGTCGAGTTTCAATGCTGCTCCTTCAATTTCTGCAAAGACACGGGTCTTTTTCTGCAGTGTGCCTGCCGAGAGCGTAAAAGACAATAGCAGTGCAGTAAAAACTACAAGGAGCATTTTTCGTATCATAACTTACGGTTTAATAAAATCGGATACCAGTTTCAGCACTTCGTTTTTTGCACGGTCGAAGTCATCATTGCAGACAATCACATCGAACCGGGGGGCAAAACTCATTTCATATTCGGCTTTCGCCAGCCTGCTCTCTATTACCTGTGGGGTGTCGGTACCTCTCTTCTCGAGCCGTTCACGCAACACCTCCACCGATGGTGGCATCACGAAAATGCTGAGCGCCTGCTCGCCGTAGATCTTTTTGATGTTTAATCCTCCGATGCAATCCACATCGAAGACCACATTTTTGCCCTCGCCGAGAATGCGGTCAACTTCGCTTTTCAGCGTACCATAAAACTTGTCGGTATAAACCTCCTCATACTCAAGGAACTCGTTGTTGGCGATGCGTTTGCGAAACTCTTCGGGGGTGAGGAAATAGTAATCCACCCCGTTCTTCTCTTCGCCCCGTGGCAGACGGCTCGTTGCCGAGACGGAAAACTGAAGATTTAATCCCTGCGCCAGCAGATACCGCACGAGTGTCGACTTGCCCGCACCGGAAGGAGCTGAAAATATGATTAGTTTAGCCATTGCAGATTATTGTTCGGGTAGCGCTACAATCGGTATGCCGCTACGTAGCTACAATACATTTAAAATTTGCTCTTTTATCTGTTCCAGCTCATCTTTCATCTGCACAACAATGCGTTGCATGCCGGATTGGTTGGATTTAGAACCGAGCGTGTTGATCTCACGTCCGATCTCCTGGGCGATAAAACCCAATTTCTTCCCCTGAGAGCGGGTATCATTGATCGTTTCGGTAAAATAATCGAGATGATGGGCGAGACGAGTCTTCTCCTCGTTCACGTCCAGTTTTTCAATATAATAGATCATCTCCTGCTCGAAGCGATTTTTATCATATTCTACCCCCTCCAGATTATTCAATCCTTCATAGATGCGGTTTTTGACTTTTTCCATGCGTTCCGCTTCAAAAGGCTCTACCTCTGCCAGCAAAGATCGGATAAGCCGTATTTTTTCCGTCAGCACCTTCGACAGCATGTCTCCTTCCTGTTTGCGGAAGGCGATGACTTCGTTCACGGCCTGGTCGATTGTTTTTTCAATGGTTTTCCATTCTTCCTCGTTCAACGCTTCCGTATCCTGTTTCATCACATCGGGAAGACGCAGCAACAATGAAAACCAGTCCTGTGGATGGGGAACCTGCATTTCGATTGCCAGATTCGTGATTTCCCGATAATACTGATCCACCACGTGGTGATCGATCTTTGAAGACACATCTTTGGAAATCTCCTCCACATTCATCGACAAATCTACTTTACCGCGTTCCAGCCGATGCGCCAGTGCATTGCGCAGCGCTATCTCCTTCTCACGATAAATGACGGGAAGGCGGGTGAACAGATCAAACTGCTTGCTGTTCAGCGTTTTTATCTCAATTGTGATTTTTTTGTTGGGGAGTTCGGCCACCGCTTTGCCGTATCCCGTCATTGAAAGTGCCATTTTTTTTATTTTTGCAAAGGTAGCCTTTTTTGGCTGAAGTATGCATATTTTAGCGGCGAAACTTCAGCTGACGGGATATATTGAGTTGCTAATGAAGAGGCTATGCATTTTCCTTGCGCATGCCCTCACGCTCTGTTTCTTTCAACAGTCGCGCTGCCTTATCCTGTTCGTTGGCCAAAGTGAGCAGCCGGCGACTTTCCACCAGGTTGGAAATCAGCAGAAAGATACATGCAGCCGAAGCAAGATATTGAATGGATCCCGGCACGATCACCTCGAAGGTAATGATTGTGGCTAACAGCAGGCGCACTTCGGTCGGTCCGAAAATGCCCGAGTCGATGGAGTACTGTCCACCTATTTTATAGCGTAGCTGGGCTGTGATCATCTCCCATCCGTAGAGCACTACGAACAGGAATCCTGCATATTTCCATATGCCGGGGGCATAAATGGTAAATCCCAGTCCGATGAGAATAGTTCCTATCCAGTCCACAGTGACATCGAGCGAGAAGCCGTACCATTTGCGGGGTTTATTCCGGTAATAGGCCAGGCGTCCGTCGAGCGAGTCGCCCACCCAGTTGATCATGAACCCAAGCAGCGACAACAGCAGCCAGTAGCGGTTCAGGTAAGCCCCCAGTACAAAACTGGATGCCACCATCAGATTACCAAAGAAGCCGATGGCTGTAAGTCCGTCCGAGCTTAACCAGGCCGGCACTTTCTGTACCAGATAAGCAATGGTCTTCTGTTCCCACTCACGGAGTATATTGGTCCTTTGGCGATCGGTGGCAATGAGCCTGAGCGAGTTCACCATACTTCTTCTATCATTTTTCATCCCCGGTCTTTTTAGCATTAAACATCTCTCACGACAAAAGTAAGGATTATATTTAATGTTACAAATTTGTTACACAAAAAACTGTCATTAAATTTTATTAATCAAAAAAAAAGCCGTCTCTTTCGAGGCGGCTCCCTAAGGGATTGAGATTTCTTATCTCATTTTTCGGCATTCTCATCTTCGGTGGGTACAATCAGTTTGTATCCCTTTCCGTGGATGTTGATGATCTCAATGTTGGGTTCCGGTTTCAGTAACTTGCGCAGTTTGGTGATGTAGACATCCATGCTGCGTGCGTTGAAATAGGTGTCTTCTTCCCATATCTGTTTCAGGGCGTGGTTACGTTCCAGAATGTCATTGGCATGGGCGCAAAGAAGTGACAGCAGCTCCGATTCCTTGGTGGTAAGCTTTGTCTGCTCATCGCCGATAATCAGTACCTGTTTTTGGGTATCGAAGGTCATGGTACCGAAATTGTACACCTGTTGCTCCTTGCTCTTCTTGCCTTTCACACGACGGATAATGGCTTCAATACGCAGCACCAGTTCTTCCATGCTGAAAGGTTTGGTGATGTAGTCGTCGGCCCCGGCCTTAAAGCCTTCCAGTACGTCCTCCTTCATATTTTTGGCAGTCAGGAAGATCACAGGGATTTCCGTATTGATGGTCCTTATCTCGTTCACCAGCGTTACGCCGTCTTTCTTGGGCATCATCACGTCGACAATGCACAGGTCGTATTTTGTCTTTACAAATCCTTTGAAACCGGCTTCTCCATCGGGAAACAGATCGGTATCAAATCCTTTTGCCTGGAGATATTCTCTCAGCAACATGCCAAGATTCTCATCATCTTCGCATAAAAAAATTTTCAATTTCTCTTCCATATCATTTTTGTGTTATTACGGGTAAACTAATTATAAATTTTGTTCCTTTGCCTAATTCACTTTCGGCACGTATGGTGCCGTTTATATCAGTCACAATTTTTTTTACGTATGCCAGTCCCAACCCGAAGCCTTTTACATCGTGGCGGTTGCCGGTTGGAACGCGGTAAAACCGTTCAAATACTTTCTTTGTCTCCTCCTTTTTCATGCCGATACCATTATCCTCGATGGAAATAATGATCTTATTGCCTTCGTTTCTTGTCCGTATCATTAACTCGGGCGGAATCTCTTTTTTTCTGTATTTCAAGGCGTTGTCGAGGATGTTGAAAAGGACATTCGTGAAATGCATTTCATCTGCCTTTATCGTGGAATGTTCGGCTTGCAGATCCACATCGAGGGTGCCTCCCAGTTTTTCGACTTTGAGCACGTGTGTGTTGGCCACGCTCACTACCAAATCATTCACATCCATCTCTTTCATCTTCAGTGTCGTTTTCTGCTTGTCGAAGAGCGACATTTGCAGAACTTTTTCCACCTGAAAACTCAATCGTTTTGTCTCATCGTAAATCACGCCGGTTACATGTTTAAATACTTCGGGCGATTTCAGGATAGACTCGTCCTTCAGCATCTGTGATGCAAGCGAGATAGTGGAGACGGGCGTCTTCAACTCGTGCGTCATATTGTTGATGAAATCATTCTTCATTTCAGACAAACGCTTTTGTCTGAACAGCGATACCACCGTGAATATAAACGTTATCAACAGGATAAACGTAAACAGGAGCGACGGTATGAAAAAAGAAAGTTCACTGTACACATAGTTTCTTTTTGTCGGGAAATAGACCCTTAACCTGTTTAATTTTGCCGGTGGATCATTGGGAAACAGAATTTGGGTGTATACCGCATCCTGGTATTTTGTGGAAAAACCGGGAGATGAATATACAACCTTGTTGTTGAAGTCCACAATCTGAAAACTAAACGGTTCATTCAGTCCGTTGTAAGACAGCTCATACCGGATATATTGCTCTACCTTGTCGAAATCAATCCGTTTTTCAATCGGCTCATTGCTTGCACGATTCAGTATTTTAAATATTACTTCATCGAGCAGTGACCGTTCATGGAGGTATCGTTTCGACAAGGACTGCTGCATATCGTACTGCGTTTTGGAGATAGTGCCGGCGCCCTGGTTGGGCGACAAAAATACCTGTTCACGCTGCTCCTGTGGACGTGTGGTCCGCTGTGTGATATCCAATTCAATTCCTGTTTCACTTCCATCGGGATTCGTAATAGTGGCGGTTGTCTGCTCCCTGTTGATCGGTTGCGTACCCTGCGGCTGATTGTACTGCGAATATCTGTTTTCCGACTCAATCATGTCCTGCTCCAGGTAATCACGGGTCTGATCCTGCTCAAGGTCTCTCATGACATTGTAGAGACTCCTGTTAACCTGTTCATCGAACTGTTGGGCACGGATGGCCATGCTAGTACGCATGTACCTGACCTGCAGGAATAACAGTGCAAAAAACGCGGTGAACATCACCAGGGCAAGCAACCATATCGTCGATTTTTTCTTCTTTTTACCTACTCC
>JBDKRY010000018.1:0-6729 GCA_039683155.1 Proteiniphilum sp. | reverse complement strand
TCCCAGAGCATCCAGTTTGATGATATTTTCCGGTGTATAGGGCATGTCTCCCGTATAAACAATCGCGGTAGACGCTTTCGGTGTCTCCATCGGCAGTGTGAAATGGTTGCTGTAAATTCCTCTCCGGGTGGCAATCACCTTTGGTAGTTCACGCTCACCCGGCGTCCCCGGCAAGGCGGCTATATATTGCGCTACAAATGGTTTCAGCTCCTCTGGCAAAATATTACCGACAAAGGTAAAGGTGAAATTCGCGGCGTTGTTGAAACGTGACCGGTAGAGCTCGAGCAACCTGTCGTAACTCACCGCATCGATCTCCTGCACAGTGGGTAAGGTAAAGCGGGGATTACCCTGATACATGGCGCTCATCAGCGAATCGTTAAACACAAAATCGGGATTGCCGGACAGCGTAGGCAAAACACCTCTCAATCTCCCTTTCAGCGACTGATAAGCCTCTTCGTCCTTGCGCAGTTCGGTAAAATTCAGATAGAGGAGCTGCATCATCGTTTCAATATCTTTCACACTGCTCTTCCCGCTAATTTGGTCATGAAATGGTGCCACCCTGAAACTCACTTCGGCATTCTTCCCGGAAAGATTCTTTTTCAGGTCGGTAGCGCTGAACTTACCCAGACCTCCCACAGCGGCAACATCGTCCATCAGCTTGATTTCGGGAATAAACTGATCATCCAGGAGAGAAGCGCCACCCGGTGCAAAGCCGTGTAAAAGTATTTCATCCTGTTTAAAATCGGTCGTTTTCACCACCACCCTGGCCCCGTTGGACAGCGTCCAGACGGTTGTCCCTTTGTCGGCATTTTTTTCTTCTTTTACAATACTCCCTTTCGTGGGAAGCGTAGCCATCAGCGGTTCGGTGACACTGTTGTCCTCATAGGCGGTAAGCGGTTCATGATCTATTGTCTGTATAAGATCCTGTATGGCTGCTACTGTGGGATAGCTTTCTTTTTCCTGTTCGTTTCCCATCAGCACCACAACCCGGTTTTGATCCGTGACCAGCTGTTGCATCATCTGGTTCACCACTTCTACAGGCAGATGCGGCACCAGTTGATTCATGGTGTTATAACGATCCTCGATGGAGGGAATCGGTTCATTTTTCAAAAAGCGGTCAATATATTGTTGTACATAATACCTGTTGGGTTGCTTATCGCGCTCGTTATACAACTTCTCCAAACTGGTCAGGTAGTTGGCTTTGGCTCGCTCATACTCACCTGCCGTGAAGCCGAAATCACGCGCTCTTCTTGCTTCACGCATCAGCGTAGCAATCGTGGCATCCGCAAAACCGGGTTTGGCAACCCCGATGAGCTGAAGGGCATCTTTTGTCCCTACGCCAAAATAGGCTCCATTTCTTACGGCTGCGAAGGCAATGGGAACATCGCTCTTCTGAAGCATCTCCTGCAGTCTGTCATTGAGCATCTGCCCGATAATCTCAGTAGCATAGTTGATCATCAGGTAGTCCATACCGGTTTTTTTGCCGGGTGGGATCTGATTCCTTTTATAGGCAACCAGGATATTGTTCATTGGTAGCTCTTTGTCCGTAGCCACCGCAACAATCGGTTCCACGTTATCGGGGATTTGCGCATACACACGCTCTGCCGCATTGCCGGGCATGGGAATGGAAGAGAAAAGCGCTTTAATCTGACTTTCAATCTCATCGGCATTGATATCGCCCACCACGATGATAGCCTGCAGATCGGGACGATACCATTTGTGGTAATAATCACGTAATGCCTGTGGTTCGAAGTTATCCACCACACTCATCAGTCCGATCGGCATTCTGTGGGCATATTTGCTATCTCTGAATATCGCAGGGGCAATGCTGTCAATCATGCGCTGCGAGGCATCGCGACGTGTGCGCCACTCTTCATGGATCACTTTTCGCTCTTTGTCGATATCCTTTTCCCGGAGTAGCAATGCATTCGACCAGTCGTGCAGGATCATCAGGCAGGACGCCACTGCTCCCGGTGTGGTGACGGGGACATCGTTGATATTGTAGATGGTCTCATCCATACCGGTACCGGCATTAAGGTTCGTACCAAATTTCACGCCAATGGTTTCCAGATAAGAGATCATGCTTTTCCCATCTTCTCCGCCGGGAAAGTTCTCAGAGCCGTTAAAGGCCATGTGCTCCAGAAAATGAGCCAGCCCGCGCTGATTTTCTTCTTCCAGGATTGAGCCCACCTTTTGCACAATGTAGAAATCCGCGCGATTTTCGGGTAATTTGTTTTCACGGATGTAGTAGGTTAGCCCGTTCCCGAGTACACCAACCCGCACCTGGCTATCGACGGGTATCGGAGGCATCTGTTGCGCCTGAATCACCAGTGTTCCCGACGCCAACACAAGTGACAGAAGAAATAAGCGAATTTGTTTCATCATCAGAATCGTTTTAAATGCGTAAATCGATACTGAAGGCAAATGTAGTGGATAAGGAATCCACATTACGTTATGGAAACGTTATATAACGTTAACTTAACGTTACTTTTACCGCTCATCTGTTCATCCGTAACAGGACTTTGAATCGTGATACACAGGCAGATGAGGAAAGCGGGTGAAAATATGCAGGGACGACCCTGCCGGGAGTCGTAAAGGCAACATCGGGGAGGTAGTTTTCAGGCTATTTCAGTTTTGTTCTTTCTCTCCAGTGTGATGGCTTTCTGCTTTAACCGCGAAGCGTGAATATATTCTTCGTGACTGCTGCGGAAAGTTTCGTAGTATTTTTCCACCACATTTTCAGTCTTGGAAATGGCATCGGTGTATTCCCTGTAGAGATTATTCAGTTCCTGCGTTGTCAAAGCAATCTTTTGGGCGAGATCTGCATGTGCGGTTTTCTTCAGTTGTTCCTGCAGGTACTCCAGCGCCTTT
Organism: Proteiniphilum sp.; assembly: GCA_039683155.1. Classification (GTDB taxonomy): domain Bacteria; phylum Bacteroidota; class Bacteroidia; order Bacteroidales; family Dysgonomonadaceae; genus Proteiniphilum. The sequence continues at coordinate 3,858 of JBDKRY010000018.1, read as the reverse complement.
ACAAATCGCTCATGCTCTTTACCGGAAATGCCGCGCATATCTTTGTTTTTATAGGGAAAATTACCGTCTGTCAATTATATAACCCAACAAAGGAACAACATTTTTGTTACGATTCAATTACGCCACGGTTAAGAAATTGTTGCATTCTATTCTTGGTTTATGCCATGGCGGGGAATAGTTCTTGTAACTCATTATTTTTTCCTGTAAAAACATAATATTCCGTCCAAATTGGGTAATTTTGCAATGATTCTCCGTGCATCATTGATGCCACAACATTGTTGGCAAACAGGGCAGAGATGAAGAACAGCCACAGGAGAAAAGGTTATTTATTTTTCTTTTGATATATTTTTTCTTCATTTTCAACCATAATGTTAATTTAACAAGATTAAAGTAACATTTTTCTCATTTTTGTTTTGAATTTAAAACAAAGTGCTTATATTTGCACCGGAGTTCTTTCACAATTCCTCTAAAAACAGGTTATCAGAACATCCACAATAAAAAACCGTGTAATATGTCAACATTACGATTTAAAGCTGTAGCAGAAGCGTCGAAAAGAGTACCCGTCGAGATTGCCGTTCCCGGTCAGTTACCATCGGAGTATTACGGGAAATATGTGTTTAACAGGACACAGATGTCGAAATACCTTTCGAAAGAAACAATGAAAACTGTCCTCGAAGCGATCGATCAGGGTACCACACTGCATCGTGAAATTGCCGATCACGTGGCTGCCGGCATGAAGATGTGGGCCATCGAGATGGGGGCAACCCATTACACACACTGGTTTCAGCCCCTCACGGAAGGAACAGCGGAAAAGCACGATTCGTTCATCGATTATGCAAACGACCCCGGAGGAGACATCATCGAGCTTTTCTCAGGCAAGCTGCTGGCTCAGCAGGAACCTGATGCCTCAAGCTTTCCCAGCGGCGGCATCCGCAACACCTTCGAAGCGAGAGGATATACCGCCTGGGACCCCTCTTCTCCGGCATTCATCATCGACGACACACTGTGTATTCCCACTGTTTTCATTTCTTATACCGGTGAGGCGCTCGATTACAAGACTCCACTTTTGAAAACCCTTTCAGCGGTAGACAAAGCTGCAGTAGAGGTATGCAAGCTTTTTTATCCTGATGTGAAGAAAGTATACTCTTATCTGGGATGGGAACAGGAATATTTCCTGGTAGACCAGGCTTTGTATGCCGCACGGCCCGATCTGAGCCTGACCGACCGCACCCTGATGGGACATGAAAGTGCCAAAAACCAGCAGCTCGAAGACCATTATTTTGGGGCTATTCCCCCGCGGGTTGCAGCATTCATGAAAGAGGTTGAATTTGAAGCCTACAAATACGGCATTCCCTTGAAAACCAGGCACAACGAGGTAGCTCCCAACCAGTTTGAACTGGCGCCCATTTTCGGGGAGACCAATCTGGCGGTCGACCAGAACCTGCTGGTGATGTCGCTCATGCACAAGATTGCTGCCAAACATCATTTTAAGCTGTTGCTCCATGAGAAGCCTTTTGCCGGTATCAACGGATCGGGGAAACATAACAACTGGTCCCTTTGCACCGATACCGGGATTGGACTCTTCACCCCCGGTAAAACGGCCAACGAGAACCTGCTGTTCGTCACAATTCTCGTGAACACACTTATAGCCGTTTACAAACATAACGCGCTGCTGAAAGCATCCATTATGTCGGCCAACAATGCACACAGGCTGGGTGCCAACGAAGCCCCCCCCGCTATCATCTCGGTATTCCTCGGGAAGCAGGTGTCGGCCGTGCTCGATAAAATTGAACAAAGTTCGGAAGACGATGATATCACCGTGGATGAGTTGAAAAAGATGAAATTGGGGGTTGCCCACATTCCGGAGGTACTGGTCGATAATACAGACAGAAACCGTACCTCCCCGTTCGCTTTTACCGGCAATCGCTTTGAGTTTCGCGCGGTGGGTTCATCGGCCAACTGTTCATCGGCCATGACGGCACTGAATGCTGTGGTTGCTGCGCAGTTGATCGATTTTAAAAAGGAAATCGACACGAAGATGAAAAAAGGAATGAAAAAGGAACAGGCCATCTTCGACACCCTTCGCCTGTACATCAAAGCATCGAAACCCATCCGGTTTGAAGGGAACGGTTACAGCGACGAATGGAAAGAAGAAGCCCTGAGGCGCGGTCTCGACTGTGAAACAAGCGTACCGGTCATATACGATGCATATACGTCGGATCAAACGGTGGAGATGTTTGAAAGCATTGGCGTGTTGAACAAAAAAGAACTTCATGCCCGCAATGAAGTGAAATGGGAGACCTACACCAAGAAAATTCAGATTGAAGCACGCGTATTGGGTGATCTGTGCATGAATCATATCATTCCCGTGGCTACGGAATACCAGTCTATGTTGCTCGACAACCTCTTCAAGATGAGAGCCGTCTTCGACAAAGAGAAGGCCGATAAATTATCGAAAGAAGATGCCGCACTCATCGAAGAAATCGCCGATCATATCGCTGCCATTAAGTTGAATGTGGATGATATGGTGGAGGCACGAAAGGCGGCCAATAAACTGGAAGATGCCCGCGAAAAGGCTGTGGCCTACCACGATAGTGTCGTCGTTTACTTCGACATCATTCGTTACCACGTGGACAAACTGGAGCTGATTGTGGATAATCAGATGTGGACGCTGCCAAAATACCGGGAGCTGCTATTCATCAGCTAACCTGTATTCTCTATAAATCAGATAACTGTTTACTAATAGTTTTAGAATAGCGGGTAAGTGATTATCTGCTATTTTTTGGCAAAAATTTAAAAGAAGAGAAAATGAGCAAAAAATATATCTTTCGAAACCTTCGGGAGTCTGAACAGAAATCACTCTATTCGTTTGACAACGAACATGATGCCTGTGGCGTTGGCCTGGCGATGACGTTGAACGGGGAGAAATCACACGCTATCGTGGAAAAAGGACTTCAGGTGCTCGAGAATATGGTTCACCGGGGTGCGGAGAGCGCCGATAACACCACGGGTGACGGTGCCGGCATACTGGTGCAGATTCCGCATGAGTTCATTCTTTTACAGGGAATTGCCGTACCCGCGGAAGGAAGATACGGCACAGGACTTGTTTTTCTTCCCCGGGAACAGGATGAGCAGGCTTTTTGTCTGCGGGTGATCAGGGAAAAAACGTTGGAAGAGAACCTTTCTTTGCTCTTTGTCCGTGATGTACCCGTGCACAGCGATTGCCTGGGAGAAATAGCACTTTCCAACGAACCGGTTATCAAGCAGCTGTTTATCTCCGGTGCAGGCTCTCCCGATGAACTGGAGAGAAAGCTTTACGTGTGGCGGAAGAAAGTTGAGAAGGCGCTTTCCGCCACGAAGATGGCGGAAGAGCGCAGCTTCTATATTGTGAGCCTCTCTACCCGACAGATGATTTATAAAGGGATGCTGTCGTCTTTACAGCTCCGGGAGTACTTTCCCGATCTCTCTGATCCCAATTTCACCAGCCGGGTAGCGTTGGTTCATTCCCGTTTCAGCACCAACACTTTTCCTACGTGGGACCTTGCTCAGCCCTTCCGCATGCTGGCCCACAACGGCGAGATCAACACCATTCGCGGTAACCGCCAGTGGATGCAGAGTCGCGAAAGTGTGCTGAAGTCGGATCTCCTGGGTGACCTGTCGCCCCTCTACCCTATTGTGCAGCCACGCATGAGCGACAGCGCCTCGGTGGACAATGTGCTGGAGTTTCTGGTGATGTCCGGGAAGACGCTGCCGCATGCCATGGCAATGCTGGTACCCGAGAGCTTCAACGACAAAAACCCGATCTCCGACGAACAGAAAGCATTTTACGCATATCACAGCATGCTGATGGAACCCTGG
>JBDKRY010000017.1:0-3773 GCA_039683155.1 Proteiniphilum sp. | reverse complement strand
CATTTGTTTTTTTGTGAGTTAGAACGATAATTCCTTCGATTTTTTGTAATAATACAACAATAACTCATTTGAATTTTTGTATCTTTACACAATAACTCATTTGAATTTTGGACGATTGAAAGTAAATCCAGATATACCTGTCTATTATTGGTCAGCCGAGACAGGAGTTGCAGAAGTGGATTTCGTTATTCAGTTTTCCGGAAAGGTTATCCCTATTGAAGTGAAAGCGGAAGAGAATTTGCAAGCCAAGAGCCTGAGATCATATTATCAAAAATACAATCCCGAAATTACAATTAGAACATCCATGTCTGATTATAGGGAAGAAGGGTGGTTAATAAATATTCCTTTATATGCCCTAGGTGAAATCACAAATGTAATATAAATTCTCCCTCTTACAGCTTCCTATAACGAACCCGCTTCGGTTCCACGTTGCCGAGACGCATCTTCTTGTTCTCCTCGTACTCGCTGTAGGATCCTTCGAAATAAAACACCTCTGAGTTGCCTTCAAAAGCGAGGATATGGGTACAGATACGATCCAGGAACCAGCGGTCGTGCGAGATCACCACGGCACAACCGGCAAAGTTCTCCAGTCCTTCTTCCAGGGCACGGAGGGTGTTCACGTCGATATCGTTCGTCGGCTCGTCGAGCAGCAGCACGTTGGCGCCCGCTTTGAGTGTGAGGGCCAGATGCAACCGGTTGCGTTCCCCACCCGACAGCACGCCGCAAAGCTTCTCTTGATCCGCTCCCGAAAAGTTGAACCGCGACAGGTAAGCACGGGCATTGACCTCTTTCCCGCCTACACGTATAAATTCCGTACCTCCCGAAACCACCTGGTAAACAGTTTTGTTGGGATCGATTGCCTCGTGCGACTGATCCACATAGGCTGTCACGACCGTCTCACCCACTTCAAATTTACCGGCATCGGGCGTCTCCATTCCCTGAATCAGGCGAAAGAGCGTGGTTTTACCGGCACCATTGGGTCCGATTACCCCTACAATGCCGTTAGGCGGAAGCGTAAAGTTGAGGTTATCAAACAGTAGCTTGTCACCATATGCTTTCTTCACACGGATGGCTTCAATCACCTTGTTTCCCAGACGGGGACCGTTGGGGATAAACAGCTCCAGCTTCTCCTCGCGTTCTTTTTGATCCTGGTTCAACAGCTGTTCGTAGGAGTTAAGACGCGCTTTTCCTTTGGCTTGACGCGCCTTAGGAGCCATGTTGATCCACTCCAGCTCCCGTTCCAGTGTCTTGCGGCGTTTGCTGACCTGCTTTTCTTCCTGTGCCATCCGTTTGGTTTTTTGTTCCAGCCAGGAGGTATAATTTCCCTTGTAGGGGATCCCTTCACCCCGGTCCAGCTCGAGAATCCATCCGGCCACATGATCGAGGAAGTAACGGTCGTGCGTGATACAGATCACCGTCCCCCGATATTGTTGCAGATGCTGTTCCAGCCAGTCAATCGACTCGGCATCAAGATGGTTGGTCGGCTCGTCGAGCAGCAGCACATCCGGCTCCTGCAGCAGCAGCCGGCAGAGGGCTACGCGTCGTCGCTCCCCACCCGACAGCTCACGTACCGGTTGTTCTTCCGGGGGACAACGCAGGGCATCCATCGCCTGTTCCAGTCGGTTGTCGATGTTCCAGGCATCCGCGGCATCCAGCTTGTCCTGCAACTCCGCTTGACGAACGAAGAGGCTGTTCATCTTCTCTTCATCCTCGTAATACTCGGGCAACCCGAACTTCAGGTTGATATCTTCGTACTCCGTCAACAGATCCATAACCGGCTTCACCCCTTCCCGCACAATATCGATCACCGTTTTATCGGGGTCGAGCTTCGGGTCCTGCTCCAGATAACCAACCGAGAAGCTTTTGTCGGATACCACCTCACCCTGATACTCTTTCTCTATGCCGGCGATGATCTTCAGCAGGGTCGATTTCCCGGATCCGTTGAGACCGATGATGCCGATCTTGGCACCGTAAAAGAAAGAGAGGTAGATATCCTTCAACACCTGTTTGTGGGGCGGGAAGGTCTTGCTGACCCCCACCATGGAGAAAATAATCTTCTTATCGTCTGACATTGACACTATTTTTATTGTTGTTTTTTATTTTGATTGAGCGGGATCCGGAAAGCAGAAGAGCCATTCTCCGGCTTTACCCGTTCTAAATCAAATCTTTCACGCTGATCCCCCAAAACGGAGCACAAAGATAGTGAAAAGGATGCAAAATGGGAAAGATATGAGTAACAACCAGCGATTCAGCGAGTAATTTTTGCATGTAGTATATTCATCTTTAACTTTTTTCTTTCTGATGATTTTGACTATCACTGTTTTATTGAGATAATTTTTAATTTATTAGCAAGATTATTTCGAACAATTAAAAAAAACAGTATGTTTTATATATGTGCATCAATTATGAACTAATTTATTAAAATGAAAAGTTATGGATTACTTGAAAAAACGTAACTACTCAGGTACCCTTTTCCTGACCAATGATGAAGAATGTCGCAGGGTTGTCGACATCCTGTTGTAACTTTTTTTGAATTTTTCCTCATGCCGCTATCCCTGTATTGAAGTTGTTATATATCAGCTTATTGAGGGCTATTTGGAGGGCATTGCAGGCCTTCAAAAATTTTTGGAATGACCCTCCGAAATAAGAGGTGCAGGTCTCGCCAAAATGCCTGGAAACAGCCTTTAATCCGTTGATGCTCAAATCGTTAAATTTGCACATATCCATTATTTTTACGACCTTTGTGGAGGTATGAAAAAGAACTTTAATACAGGACTTGGAAAGAGTGTCGAAGCAGACCGGGCAAAGCTTTCCCGGCGGCGCAGGCAGATACTTCGGGAACTCGGCCTTTCCGAAGAGCTTGACTCCACAGAACTGGCAGAGCGACTGCTGGTGCAGGCGAAGACCAACAGAATCCTTGTCAAAACCCTTGAGGAGAAGGACAGGGAACTTGCGCGGATGGATCTTATTCTTTCTGTCCGTGACAGTGAAATAAAAGTCAAAGAGGCTCGTATAGCCGAGCTTGCATCCCGTGTTGCCGAACTCGGGAGTGGCAGGAAACCCGTCATAAAGAACAGCACGAACAGTAGCGTTCCGCCCTCCGGGAATCCAATTGGCATCCGGCATACACAGCCCCGGCGCAAGCCTTCCGGCAGGAAGTCCGGTGGGCAGAAAGGCCATTCGGGGAGCACCCTGCTCCAATCCGAAAATGTAACGGAAACCCAACAGTGGTACCCCGTCTCGGTGTGTCCGGAATGTGGAAAGCCGCTGGAGATGGACTCTGCGATCGTCAGCGCCACACGCCAGGTGGTGGACATTCCGCTTCCGATTGCGGCCACGGTTGTGAACCACATGACGATGCAGGTCAAGTGCTCCTGCGGGCATTGCAGCAAGGGACAGTTCCCGGAAGAGGTGAACGCTCCCGTATCTTTCGGCCCCAACATCATGGCAATGACATCCTACCTCAGCACTTACCAAAATGTTCCGTTCAAGCGGCTCACCCATCTGTTCGAGACCATCTTCGGACTCCACATCAGTGAAGGCTCCGTATCGAACATGCTGAAGGCCATGCGGAAATTCTCCAAAACGCCCTACGAAATGATCCGTCAGAAAGTTGCAGAAGGAAAGGTTGCCGGGGCGGACGAAACCGGAATCAACGTGAACGGGAAAAATAACTGGCTCTGGGCTTTCCAGAATGCCGTAGCCACCTTCCTCGCCTTTGACAGCAGCAGAAGCCACCATGTCATCAACAAGCACTTTACCGGGGAAGAACA
>JBDKRY010000016.1:0-4836 GCA_039683155.1 Proteiniphilum sp. | reverse complement strand
AATTCTATTGAACGGGTACCAATTTGTTCCGTATATTTCCTATACGGAACCCTTGTATACTCTGCTTTATGTCTTATAAAATGTGTATGTAAATATCTAAAGATCGCTTCTCGCTTGCTTTTGAATCAGGTGTTCCTCTCAAAAGCGGGTGCAAAGGTAGAAACTTTTTTTTAAACCCCAAAACTTTTGGGAAAGTTTTTTTTTTTTTCTTTTCTCCAAAAAATAAATTGATTCACAATCGGTTCAATTTGCTTCATCATCGCTATGATAAAATCCTTTTTTGGTGAAAGGGCTACAAAGGTAGCGAATTTACCGGATATCTTCCAAATATTTTCCTTCTTTTTTTGATGATTTTTCTCCGTTTTTCATCGGCTCATCAAGGAAGATCTTCATAAACATGCTTTTATCATTGTACCATAATATGAGAACTCGTGGTTATCCTTGGTGTGACGGCAAAACTCAACATTTCGTTACCCCTCTCTACCTCTATGTTAATGGTGAGCGGCGTATTCCAGTCGATATATTGGTTGAAATTGAAAAGATAGGAGAAAGCTGCCTTATATCTCCGGTTATCGGAGACAGCTTCCGCTATGGTGTTATAGTTTGCCACCTCCCAGAACATACATTCCTTGAAACCGTTTGAATCGGTATAACGTGTATTTTTGTCCCGCAGATTCATTGTTTCAGCAAGAAAACGGCGGTAACCTTCCGTAAGCGACTGAGAAGTATGGTCAAAACGTTGTCCCTGGATATTCGTCACCACGTCACCCGGCTGAATACCTGCCGCTGCAGCCGGTGACCCGGGATCAACGGAAACAACGGTCTTCAGGTCGTTCATATTGTATCCGATGCCGGTATAATTGTATTTGAGATATTTCACCTGATAGGTGGCGAACGACAAATTTTTCGGATAGGGAAACTTCAGCAACATAAGCGGAAGATTCATTTCCAGATAGTCGGCAAGGTCGTAGTGGCTGCTCAGTCGTTCTTTGACTTCACTTTCCCAGATAAGGGTCATCTCTCCGGCCTCCACAAACTTCCGGTCATAGAAACGATAGCCAAATTCAAGGTTGTAGGCAATATCATCTACTCGTACCGCTTCTGAGGGATCGTAAAGGGGTACTTTCACCGTCCGGTGACTTCGGGTATCAAATCGCCACACAGGCTGATAACTCCCGTAGGTGGGCGATCCTGCTTTATACAAAGGATTGTTCTGATAGCTGTAATAGGTCTGAATAATGAAGTCAGGATCATCGGGACTATATTGCAAACCCATCGCCCCAAGTGCGCGGATAAAAATGGCGTTTATACGCTCGTCGAGTTGTTGGGTACTTTCATCCCCTGGTGCAAAACCAAACGTACGATAATTGTGAAAAAGTGCATTTTCGTTTTTTATAATTTTTACCGGCATCAGAAAACGCCGGTCCTGTACATCCTCCAGACTGTAAAAAGCGAAGACCGGCGCCAGCTGTGCCTCGGTGATGGCACTGCTGTGCCGGCAATCCTTGGCAATGGTCATTTCCCGGAATGAATGTTCAAAATTGCGCACGGCAAGAGTCATTTCACTGTCCTGCAAGTTAAACCACGACCTCACAGTCTGGTACGATTTCAAATAGGTTCCGTTTTCGTTCACTGAGAGAATGATGTCATTCAGTTTCAACCCGGCTCTTTCAGCCGGTGACCCGGGCGTGATGCCAATCACAACCGGCTCCTTGTACCCCCAGCTTTTATCATCGCTGATTTCGAAAATAAATCCCAAACTACAGGTTGTTGGTGGATTTTGTGCCATCACATTCCCTGTCAAAACAATCACAGTCAATAATATACCCAGCACTCGTTTCATTGTGTTATACCTATAATTAAACTCAAATCACAAAGATATGTTTTTTTTTCTATTTTTTTCAGGAAGGGCATATTTGGAGCGAAAAGATGGTGAAATCTTTGTAATTTCGTTATCTTTGTCCTGTTTGATTAAACAAAAAAGATATCACTATGATTGTTGACAATCTCGCAAATGCAGCCAATTACTTTAGCCTGCATCCGCTTTTCGAAAAAGCATTTGAATACATCCGGCAGCTCAACCTGGAAACTGTAGCAACCGGGTCGGTTGAAATTGAGGGCAGGCAGCTCAGGGCTTCCATTGTGGAAACGGCATTGAAGCCGGTAGAAGCTGCCCGGCTGGAAGCACACAAAAAGTTTATCGATATTCAGATACCAGTTGCGAAGGCGGAAACTTTCGGCTGGAAATCACTTTCATCGCTATCCTCTTCCGTGTCGGGATACGACGAAGCGAATGATATTGAATTCTTCACCGAAAAACCATCCGCTCTGGTGACGGTTTTGCCGGGTGAATTCGTGATCTTCTCCCCCGAAGACGGACACGCCCCTCTCATCGGGGAAGGTTCGACAAAAAAAATCATCCTGAAAGTAGCTGTGATTTAACCCTGTTCATACTTCCGCACAATGCTTGACATCATCAACAACGACCCGTGGCTCAGATCTTATGCAAAAGCAATTGAAGGTCGCCACTCCTATTATCTGAAAAGGTTGTCCGATCTCACGCAAGGCGGCAAGACAGCGCTATCAGACTTCGCGACCGGCTATCTCTGGTTCGGGCTCCACAAAACGCAGGATGGGTGGGTATTTCGCGAGTGGGCACCCAATGCTACCGAAATATTTCTGGTGGGCACTTTCAATGATTGGCAGCGACAGGAAGCTTACCGGCTAAAACGAGGTGATAACGGTATTTGGGAAGTGAAAGTTCCGCCTGAACACATTCATCACGAAGACCTATACAAGCTGCATGTAAGCTGGGAAGGTGGTTCGGGAGAACGCATTCCGGCATGGTGCAAGAGGGTGGTACAGGATGAGCAGACCTTAATTTTCAGTGCGCAGGTGTGGGAGCCGCAAAACAGGTATCAATTCAGATACGCTCACTTCAAACCCGACACCTCCCCGCTACTCATCTATGAAACCCATGTGGGTATGTCTACCGAGGAAGAAAAAGTAGGCACCTACAACGAGTTCCGGGAAAATATACTCCCCCGCGTAAAAGAAAACGGCTACAATGCCATTCAGGTCATGGCCATCCAGGAGCATCCCTATTACGGGTCATTTGGATACCATGTCTCCAGCTTTTTCGCACCTTCCTCCCGCAACGGCACCCCCGAAGAGTTGCGGGAACTGATCGACACCGCACACCAGATGGGCATTGCCGTCATCATGGATATCGTCCATTCCCACGCCGTAAAGAACGAAACGGAGGGTATTGCGCGGATGGATGGCTCCTCCGACCTCTATTTTCACCGCAACCCGGATCGACGAAACCACAAGGCGTGGGATTCACTCTGTTTTGACTACGGCAAAGACGAGGTACTTCATTTCCTGCTTTCCAACTGCAAATACTGGCTGGAGGAATACCAGTTCGACGGCTTTCGTTTCGATGGCGTAACCTCGATGATTTACCTGAGTCACGGTCTGGGAGAATCCTTTTCCGATTACAGTAATTATTACAATGCCGGTCAAGACGGTGATGCCATCTGCTACCTGACCCTTGCCAACCAGCTCATCCATGAGGTGAACCCGTATGCGCTCACCATTGCCGAAGAAGTAAGCGGGATGCCCGGCCTGGCAATGAAACCCGAAGCAGGCGGGTATGGGTTCGACTATCGCATGGCGATGAATATCCCCGATTTCTGGATCAAAACCATCAAGGAGAAGAAGGACGAAGAATGGCTCCCGAGCGCCATCTGGTGGGAAACAACCAACCGTCGTGCCGATGAAAAGACCATCTCCTACGCAGAGAGTCATGACCAGGCGCTGGTAGGTGATAAAACCATTATCTTCCGACTGATTGATGCCGATATGTACTGGTTCATGTCGAAACTGATGAGCAGCTCTCTTACCGTGGATCGCGGCATTGCCCTGCACAAAATGATCCGTCTGGTGACGGCTACCACCATGAACGGCGGTTACCTCAACTTCATGGGGAATGAATTCGGTCATCCCGAATGGATCGATTTCCCGCGGGAAGGAAACAACTGGTCCTACAAATATGCCCGTCGCCAGTGGCATCTGGCCGATGATCACGATTTAAAATACCACTACCTGGGCGATTTCGACAAAGCAATGATCCACCTGATCAGGTCGGTTCCCGATTTTCAGGCTACTTCGCTGGTGAAGATCTGGGATAAGGACGATGACAATATTCTGGCTTACAGGCGTAATGATTTGCTGTTCGTGTACAATTTCCATCCGCAGCAGTCATACAACGATTACGGTATTTTGGTGCCACAGGGCGAATATGAAGTCGTGCTCGATACCGACAGCCCGAATTTCGGCGGCTTCGGGCTCAATGACGATACCCTCCATCATTTCACCCAATATGATCCGCTTTATGCGCCGCACGACAAAGGCTGGCTAAAGCTGTATCTGCCCGCACGTACAGCGATTGTCATGAAGAAAAGCAGATAATCACACAACTCAGCACTTATGACGAACAATCAATCCCCCAAAGACAAATCCTTCACAGAAGAGACAAGTGCGCTTTACCCGATCAAGTTTGAACCCATCCTGAAGACCGTGCTCTGGGGCGGCTCCGATATCTGTAAGTTCAAGAAAATTGAACCGGTGCAGGAGGGCATTGGTGAAAGTTGGGAAATATCGGGCGTACAACACAATGTCTCTGTCATCGCCAACGGAGCGTTCGCGGGAATGTCGCTGGGAGATTTGCTCGCCCGCGAAAAAGAGAAACTGGTGGGAAAGCGGGTATATCAAAAATTCGGAAACATTTTTCCGTTGCTCATCAAGTTTATCGATGCGCGTGACGACCTCTCC
>JBDKRY010000015.1:0-9428 GCA_039683155.1 Proteiniphilum sp. | reverse complement strand
ATCACAAAAAGAATACCCGCCACCGGTGCTTTGAAGATGCCGGCGATGGCTCCGGCGGCACCACAACCCACCAGGATCATCAGGCTGTGTTGTTCCAGCTTGAAGAACCTTCCCAGGTTTGATCCGATGGCAGATCCGGTAAGCACAATGGGCGCCTCCGCTCCCACGGAGCCGCCAAACCCAATGGTGATGGAGCTGGCAACGAGCGATGAGTACATGTTGTGGGGTTTAATGCGGCTCTTGCGTTGCGAAATGGCAAAAAGAATTTTTGTGACGCCATGGCCGATGTCGTCTTTCACCACATATTTTACATATAACCCGGCAATGAGGATGCCTGCAATGGGAAAGAGCAGATAGGAAAAATTGAGATTGGCATGACTGAAGTTTTCGGTCAGGAAGACCTGGAAGAAATGGATCGTTTCCTTCAGCGCATAGGCAGCCAGAGCCGTGAGTATCCCCACAAGAAAGCAGACCAGCAGCAGGAAATTGCGTTCCTTGATATGCGCGTCGCGCCACAGCAAAAATCGATTATGTCTTTCTTTCAATTGCATCGGAGAAATAGTATGCACATTCAGCATGCAAAGATAACCAAATTCTTCACTTGCGGATAATCTGGATGCTACCGTTCCTGCCCAGTTTCACAATACCGGAAGGTTTTGCTTCCCGCTGTTCTTTTTGTCCGTAAGCAACCACATAATCGACTCCGTTCTTTATGACAGGCCTGATCTGCGAAAAACGGCCGGGAGCCGGCTCTTCGCTCACATTGGCTGAGGTGGAGACGATCGGTTTTCGAAATTGTCTGCACAATTCTCTCGAGAATACTTCGCCGGTGATGCGGATGCCGATGGTTCCGTCGGCGGCAATCAGATTCGTGGCCAGGTTTTTGGCACCTTCATAGATGATGGTGAGCGGCTTATCGGTCAATTCGATCAGGTCCCACGCAATGTCGGGCACATCCTGCACATAGGTCTGAAGCTTTGCCGGGTTATCGAGCAGCACCAACATCGACTTACTGTCGTCGCGTTGTTTCAGCTCGTAGATGCGTTTCACGGCCTCTTCGCTGGTGGCATCACAACCGATGCCCCAGATGGTGTCGGTAGGATAGAGAATAATCCCGCCGTTTCTCAATACCTCACATGCTTTTTTGATGTCGTCCTGCATAATCTTTCCCTAAATTGTTATCCACTTTACCCGGGGTGAAATCACTCCTGTTTGATTTTTTGCCATACCTGAACATGTTCAAACTTGTCACCCGCAGAAAGCCATTCCTTCAGTATGCCGGTCGGGATGTAATCTGCTTTCCTGAACAATTGCATGCTTGCGCGGTTTTTTCCCGGCACAAAGGCATAGAGCTGTCTGAGCGACAGAAAGTCGAAGGCGTAGTTCTCGAGCAGCATCAGTACCTGCAAACCATAGCCCCTGTTTCGCTGTTTTTTGTCGATAAGGATGCCCACGCCTGCTCTGCGGTGGAAGGGATCAAAATCATACAGATCGGCAGTGCCGATGACCTCTCCCGATTCGTTCAGCTCGACCATTAGCCGTAACTGTTTATCCACATAGATATCCTGTTTCGATTCAATCAGATATTGTTTCAGGGAGAAGCGGGAGAAGGGAGCTATAGCGCTGCCGTATTCCCACAAAGCGGTGTCATTTTCCCAGGCGTAAAGCTTGTCAATATCTTCCGGTTCGGGTGCGCGCAGACGGATGGTGCTATTTTCCAGGAGTTTCTTCATCTTCAGAACGTTCTTTGGGTTCCTGTCTTCCTTTCTGTTCCTCTTCCGGCATCCCCGTCAGGCTCATTACTTCTGTGTGCGACGGCCTGCAAAACAAAAAGATAATGAAAAGTACCACCGTGAACCACATGAAATTGGGATTGCGTGAAAAGGTAAACAACACTATATTCATCAGCGTTACACCACTTATCGTGTACAAACGCAGGTAAGATATTTTTTTATACCTGTGCAGTGCTGCCTCGGTTTCCGACGGCCTGGGCATCTTTTTCAGCAGGTCGGCAAACAGCTTCAACGCTGCAGGAATGGTGATAATGGTAATCATGAGCGCATATCTCTCCACGGTGACACGAACAGGAACAGCAGCTTCCGGAAAAGTGAGAATCCGCAGGAGTACCACCAAAAACAACCCGGCCAGAAAAATAATATTCCCGTAGTAATGTCTTTTCAGCAGGCGGATAGTATGGTCAATTGCAGGTGAATCATTCATTTAGATAACAATTTGTAGGTTTCGTCAAACGGTGTTCTGTTTAATATAGAACGTCCCAATGTCACCTCATCGGCATATTCTATCTCATCTCCAACAGAAACGCCCCGGGCAATAATGCTTACTTTTACGCCATAGGGTTGGAGCTTGCGAACGATATAGAAATTGGTGGTATCACCTTCCATGGTGGCACTCAGAGCCAGAATAACCTCCCGGATACCGCCGGCTTTCACCCTCTCTTCGAGGCTGGCTATCTCCAGATCCGACGGACCGATGCCGTCGATAGGGGAGATGATACCGCCCAGAACATGATATAATCCCTCAAACTGAACAGTTTTCTCAATGGCCATCACCTCCTTTATGTTCTCCACGACGCAGATCACAGTGCTGTCACGCGTTTTGTCCGCACAGATATTGCATATTTCCGAATCGGATATGTTGTGGCAGCAGGAACAGTATTTTACTTCCTGTGTCAGTTTCAGAATACTATCCACAAAACGGGATACTTTTTCTTCATCCTGCCGGAGCAGATGCAGCACCAACCGAAGGGCCGATTTTCTCCCGATCCCCGGGAGTCTGGCAAATTCGTTCACTGCATTTTCGAGTAAGGTGGATGGATATGGGCTGTTCATCGTGTACAATCTTACGTATGTGCCGCGCAGAGATAATGAAAGCCGGGCACCGTGCAAGCTCGCTTGCAAACTGCCAGGGCGCAACTTATCTGATGCAAAGATACGATGAATCGATTTACCGGACAAATTCTTTTAAACGGCAAAAAAGCTTCCCCCGAAGATATTTTACAGTTTGCAGATTCTTCTCTCTTTCAAGTATAAATTAAAATCTACAGACATTTTTTTATGCTGATTTCGTTTTTTGTTCGATATAAGTTTGTAATTTTGTAGCTCTATTAATTTCGGTGAAATTATTTTAAAGAGGAGGAATATGAAGGTACTTTTAGCGACAGGTAAACCATTCGCTGCACAGGCTGTGAAGGAGATACAAAAAATTGTAGAATCTGCCGGGCATTCATTTACGAAACTCGAGAATTATACGGATAAGGCTCAGTTACTTGGTGCTGTAAAAGATGTGGATGCGCTCATCATAAGAAGCGATCTTATCGATAAAGAAGTAATGGATGCTGCCTCTGATCTGAAAATAGTGGTCAGGGCAGGTGCAGGATATGATAACGTGGACCTGGAAGCAGCTACTGCACACAATATTTGTGTTATGAACACGCCGGGGCAAAATGCCAATGCCGTGGCAGAGCTTGTTTTTGGCCTGATGATTTACATGCAGCGCAATCAGTTTGATGGTACGGTAGGACGGGAGCTTAAAGACCGGCGACTCGGTTTGTACGCTTTTGGGAATGTGGCGAAGATGGTAGCCAGGATAGCCCGTGGTTTCGGAATGCCGGTTTATGCCTTTTCTCCCGCGCTGACGCACGACGACCTGCGGAAAGAAGGTGAATATGGGGTGATCGC
The DNA here is from genome assembly GCA_039683155.1 of Proteiniphilum sp. GTDB lineage: Bacteria > Bacteroidota > Bacteroidia > Bacteroidales > Dysgonomonadaceae > Proteiniphilum. The sequence continues at coordinate 5,730 of JBDKRY010000015.1, read as the reverse complement.
AGCGTACAGTAACATAGAGTTGTTTCAGAGTTCCGAAATTATGTCGCTGCACATGCCTTTACTGGAAGATACACGTTACTGTGTAAATTATGAACTCCTGTCCTACATGCCTGAGGATGGTATGCTGATCAATACAGCACGTAAAGAACTCCTGGTGGAAGATGATCTTATCCGCATCATGGAGGAGCGTCCCAAATTTCAATTTGCAACCGACATAAAGCCGGACAGACACGAAGAGTTTCTGACGAAGTTTCCGGGACGCTATTTCGCAACACCGAAAAAATCGGGTGCCCAGACCGCCGAGGCCAATATCAACTCGGGATTGGCTGCCGCCAAACAGATCGTCGCATTTTTCAATAATGGCGACGAATGTTACAGGGTCAATGCGAAGTTGGTAGTCGGTAGTCGGTAATCAGCGGTCAGTAATCAGTGGTCAGTAATCAGTGATCAGTGGTTAGGATTCAGTGATCAGTCGTCAGTTTTCAGTACCCTGAACCTGGAATCCGGAACGTATGACCCGGAAGTGGGCACTTTGAACATAGAATTAAGAAGTTGGAAATCAGAATTTAATAAAAACAGATATGAAGAAGTACAATTTCAACGCGGGACCGTGTGTATTGCCCCGCCCCGCAGTAGAATCAGCCATTGAAGCGATCCGTGATTTCGACAACACCGGCATCGGTATTCTGGAGATTTCACACCGTACACCGGGTTGGGAAAGGATCATGAAAGAGACGGCCGATCTCTGGAAAGAACTACTGAACATTCCCGACAACTACCAGGTTCTTCTGCTGGGAGGAGGTGCCAGTACCCAGTTCTTTGCGGTACCGGCCAACCTGATGCGGAAAAAGGCAGCCTATCTGCAAACAGGTGTGTGGGCCAAGAAGGCCATTAAAGAGGCAAAGTTCTACGGCGAGGTGGAAATTGTGGCTTCATCGGAAGATAAAAACTATTCCTATATTCCCAAAGGATATACCATACCGGCCGATGCCGATTATTTTCATATTACTACCAACAACACCATTTACGGTACCGAGATACATGAAGATATCGACAGCCCGGTACCCCTGGTGGCAGATATGTCGTCCGACATTATGAGCCGCCCTGTTGATGTATCCAAATATGGGATCATCTATGGCGGTGCACAGAAAAATGTGGGACCGGCCGGTGTCGCTTTTGTAATTGTCAGAGAGGATATTCTTGGAAAAATCGATCGACCGTTGCAAACGATGGTGGACTACCGCACCCACATCGGAGCTGCAGAGAAAGACCGTTCCATGTTCAATACCCCGCCGGTATTTCCGATTTTTGTGATGCACGAGACTCTCAAATGGATAAAAGAACTGGGTGGCGTAGAAGCAATGCACAAGCTGAACAATGAGAAAGCAGAACTGCTTTACAATGAGATCGAGCGGAACAAATTATTTGTGGGTACCGCTGCCAGAGAAGACCGTTCCATCATGAATGTATGTTTCGTGATGAACGAAGCATACAAAGATAAAGAAGCGGCATTCCTTGAATTTGCGAAGGAAAGAGGCATGGTAGGTATCAAAGGACATCGTTCGGTAGGCGGTTTCCGTGCATCCATCTACAATGCCTGTCCCAGGGAAGCCGTAGAGGCACTGATTCAGTGCATGCAGGATTTTGAAAAACAGGTCTGAATTTTTTTCAGCTTTTATACAATGGCTGTCTCAACAGGTGTGTTGAGGCAGCTTTTTTCGTTTATACTTATTTAACGCAAAAAAGTTACGAAATAATTTGTTATTTACGATATATTCGTAAATTTGCAGTGTTGAAATATTGTAAACTGAAAAATAATGGAACGATTAACCCCACAGGAAGAGAATGTGATGCTGCATGTGTGGCAATTGAATGAATGCGCCATCAAGGATGTGGTAGACAGGATGGAAGAGCCTAAGCAGCCTTACACGACGGTAGCATCCATCTTCAAGAACCTCGAGAACAAGGGATATCTCGTGAAGCGGAAGTTCGGCAATGTGAAGGTTTTCAAACCGCTGATCACGGAGTCGGCTTACAAAAGGCATTTTTTGTCGGGGGTAGTGGAGAGTTATTTCGATAACTCGTATAAGGAATTGGTCTCCTTCTTTGCCAAAGAGCAAAAGATCACCACGGAAGAGCTCAGTGAGATTATTCGCCTGATTGAAAAAAATCAGAAGTAAACTATCTGTTTCATCTCAAACTGAAACGCCATGCATCCTTTTTTTATCTACCTTATTCAAGCAAATATTGCTCTGTCGGTGTTCTTCATTCTCTACACCGTTATGCTGAAAAGAGACACCTTTCTGCAGCTACGACGACTCTTTTTCCTGTCGGTCATTCTTTTTTCACTTCTTTACCCGTTTTTCACCCTTCCCTCACTCACCCTTATCCGGGATCTTTTTCCCCCGGCATCTCCCGAAACGGAGGTTTCGGTATTGGTTGGAGAACTGGAAATGGGCACAGTGGTGGATGACCCCGGGGAAACACCGCGAGCGATGCCATGGAACGTCTTGCTTCCCATGGTATATGGGGTGGTCACTTTTCTTTTCATTTTACGGTTTCTGAGCCAGTTGATATCCATCTTTCGACTCCGGAAAAAAAGTTCCATCCAGTGGATTTCCGGCATACCGGTGTACCAGCTGGACGATGATATAACTCCCTTCTCTTTTTTCCATCTGATTTTCATTTATACCCAAAAGCATACCGATACGGAACTGAATCAGATATTATTGCACGAGCAGACACATGCCAGAGAGATGCACTCCCTGGACATCCTTCTCATGGAATGGCTCTGTGTGGTGAGCTGGTGGAACCCTTTTACCTGGCTGATGAAGCGGGAGATGGCGATGAACCTTGAATACCTGGCCGATAACGGTGTGCTCACCCGGGGGGTAAACAGCCGTGAGTATCAGTACCACCTTTTACGATTGACCTATCACAAAACTGCAGTCCCGATAGTAAACAACTTCAATGTCTCACAATTAAAATTACGCATTATGATGATGAACCAATCAAAATCCCCGGCAAACAGGCTGTGGAGATACCTGCTGATTCTCCCCCTGGCACTGCTGTTTGTAACGGCCAACAGTATCTATGCTGCTCAGAGAGAGCCTGTGAAAGCAGATACTCCGATGCTGGATCCTGCTGTTGTTGAAACCACACAAAAACAGCTGCAATTGTCAACCGACAATGCAAACTTACCGGAACAGGTGCAGGCAGCGTTGCACGAGCAAGGCCTTCAACAGCCGCCACCTGAAAAGAAGAAAGAGGAGATTTTTGTGGTAGTTGAAAACCAGCCCGAGTTTCCCGGTGGAAATGAAGCCATGATGAAATTTATCTCCGACAGTATTCGATACCCTGCAATAGCCAAAGAAAAAGGGATACAGGGACGGGTGATCTGTAACTTCGTAGTCATGAAAGATGGCAGTATAAGTGACGTGCAGATTGTTCGGGGAGTAGATCCTGTACTGGATGCAGAAGCAGTTCGTGTCCTGGAATCGATGCCCGACTGGAAACCGGGCAAACAACGCGGTCAAACCGTAAATGTGCGATTTACGCTACCTGTGGTATTCAGACTCACGGGCAATGAATCGAAAGTGATTATTGATGAATTGAGAACGAATGAGGAAGACCTCTTAGTACAGGCAAGCGTGTCATCAAACTTTATTTTTCCCGGAGAAGAGAATGGTCTTTTCAAATTTATCTCAGACAGGATTAAATATCCGGTTGAAGCGCAGAAAAATGAAGCGAAGGGTCTGGTGAATGCTTCATTCAGAGTTGATAACGCCGGAAATATAACTGATGTCAAAATTGAGTCAGGAGAAAATGCCATTTTGAACAAGGAGGTGTTACGGGTGATCAAAGAGATGCCGCAATGGGTAAAGGATAAGACCTACCTTGTTTCGGGCAGGGTAACAGATTCCGACCTTCAGCCTTTACAGGGAACATCTATCCTGTTAAAGGGTACTAACATGGGTACGATAACGGACGCAAGCGGGAATTTTCAGATAAAAGTTCCCGGTAAAGAGGGATCACTAATTTTCTCATTTATCGGATACAAAACGACAGAAGTTTCTTTGTCGAACATCAAAACAGGAAATGGAGCAATTGAAAAAAAACTTGCGGTTGTCTTCCGTTTACAGGGTGGTGACACAACAGAACCCTATTCAGGCCCTACACCCGATAATGCGATCGTTGTCGTAGGTTATGGGTCGAAGAAACTCCCTGAAGTAAATGATCCGCGATAAAATGGATCAGTCTCATTGTCGATCTTTGATGAAATGATGGGAGGTGGCGAATCAATCGGGCCTCCCTTTTTCTACACCGGCTAATCAGTCCGACCTGGAGCATATGACCACCAGGCAGATATTCTATAAAGCTGCCGCTCAGCGAGTCGATGAGCTACAGAAAACCCTCTTTTTCGAGAAAGAGAAGATGGGCCAATAAACGAATGAATCAGTTAAAGATATCATCGATCCCTTCGCTTTCAATGACCGGGTCATTGTTACGGTAAAAATCGGGTGAATACCGTTGCGAATCGACACAGGGCTGGAATTCCGCCGGAATATCAAACGTACCGTTATCGGTGTAATTCAATTCCGGATCGGCATAAACCTTCTGGTAAAAGATGCCGTGGATGGGCAACGCCATACTGGCCCCCTGTCCGTACGCCATCCTGTCGAAGTGGATGGAACGTTCCTCACCACCCACCCAGCATCCTGCCACCAGGTTTGGCGTGAACGACATGAACCACCCGTCGGAGTTGTTGTTCGTTGTTCCTGTTTTACCACCCATTTGTCCTTTCAGGTTGTAGATCCTGCGCAGCCTGCTTCCCGTACCGCCATCGACGACTGCTTTCAACATATCGAGCATTTTATAGGAGGTTGACTCACTGAATATCTCTTTCATATCCGGAACGAAGGTGGATACTTCGTTGCCGTAAGCGTCTTCGATACGGGTCACCAGCATCGGCTCTACGCGGATACCGCGGTTAATGAAGGAGGAGTAGGCTCCCACCATCTCGTAAACCGATGCATCATTGGGTCCCAAAGCCAGGGATACCACCGGATCGGCAGGCGTTTTTAATCCGAACGATTGCAGCATTCGCGCAAAGGCGTAAGGTGAGAACTGTTTCATCAGATAAGCGGTTACCCAGTTGCTGGAGTTCTGCAATCCCCATTTGATCGTTACAAACTGACCGCTGGTGTGGCCCGGATTTCTGGGAGTCCATTCCTTTCCTGTCTCTGTGATCAGGGTCACAGGGCCGTGAATCATTCCGTCGCAGGGGGTCATTCCCTCTTCCATGGCCAGTGTGTACAGATAGGGCTTGATGGTAGAGCCAATCTGTCGTTTACCGGTGGAGACCATATCATATTTGAAGAACTTAAAATCGGGACCGCCTACATATGCTTTGACATGTCCCGTAAACGGATCCATTGCCATAAATCCGGTACGCAGAAAATTCTTGTGATAGCGGATGGAATCCCAGGGTGTCATCACCGTATCAACCTCCCGCTGATCCCAGGAGAAGACTTTCATCTCCACCGGTTTTTCCCTGAAATTTTTGAGGATATCGGCTTCACTGAAACCCGCTTTCTTCAGTATGCGATAGCGGTCGGTCTGTCTCATGGCTGCGGTCATAAGACCTTCCACCTGGTCACTTACCTCACTGGAGTAAGGTGCGTACTGCTTACCCTTTTTCTCCCGGAAGAACTGATCCTGAAGATACCC
>JBDKRY010000014.1:0-3959 GCA_039683155.1 Proteiniphilum sp. | reverse complement strand
ATTGTAGAAACTTGAAATCGTTTGAAAGTGATTGCGTATGGAAGTCTGGCAAACAGAGATAGAAGGGCTGCTCATAGTACAACCCAAGGTGTTTGGGGATGAGCGGGGTTATTTTTTTGAATCTTTTTCCATGAAAGAGTTTGAAGAAAAAGTAGGAAAAACGGTTTTTGTGCAGGACAATGAGAGCAAATCACGGTACGGTGTATTACGGGGTCTCCATTTTCAGAAGCCTCCCTTCGCGCAGGCCAAACTGGTGCGCGTGGTGAAGGGCCGGGTGCTGGATGTCGCCGTGGATATCCGGAAAGATTCTCCCACATTTGGCAGCCATGTCTCCGTGGAACTGTCGGATGAAAATAAGACACAACTGTTTATCCCCCGCGGGTTTGCGCACGGATTCGCGGTGTTAAGCGATGAGGCAATATTTCAGTATAAGTGTGATAATTACTACTCCCCTGCGCACGAAGGCGCTGTCCTCTGGAACGACCCCCGGCTGCACATCGACTGGCCGCTTCCTGCAAACGAAATAATTTTATCGGAAAAAGACAAAAATAACCCCATTTTATGCGACACATATTAATCACAGGAGGTGCGGGCTTTATCGGCTCACATGTAGTGCGACTGTTTGTCAATAAATACCCCGGCGATCAGATTATTAACCTCGATAAGCTGACCTATGCGGGCAACCTGTCCAATCTGAAAGATCTGGAAGGAAAGTCCAATTACCGGTTTGTGAAGGCGGACATTTGCGACTTCGATGCCATGCAGGCAATCTTTGAAACCCTGAAGATTGACAGTGTGATCCATTTGGCTGCCGAGAGCCATGTGGATCGCTCGATTACCGACCCTTTCTCTTTTGCCAAAACAAACGTAATGGGCACGCTCAACCTGTTGCAGTCTGCCAAAGAAACATGGAGAGGGAGCTACGACGGCAAACTGTTTTATCATATCTCCACCGATGAGGTATATGGTGCCCTGGGTTTCAACGATGCACGCTTTACCGAAGAGAGCCGCTACGATCCGCACAGTCCCTACTCCGCCTCAAAGGCATCGTCCGATCACTTTGTACGGGCTTACCATGACACCTATGGCTTGCCCGTCGTCCTTTCCAACTGTTCCAACAACTACGGGCCCTATCAGTTCCCGGAAAAACTGATCCCGCTCTTTATCCACAATATTTGTCACAACAAACCTCTTCCCGTCTATGGAAAGGGAGAGAACATCAGGGACTGGCTTTATGTAGAAGATCACGCCAGAGCCATCGATCTGATCTTTCACCATGGCAGGGTGGGAGAGACCTATAATATTGGCGGGGGAAATGAGTGGAAAAATATTGATCTGATCAGGGTGATCATTAGGGCTGTAGACCAAATGCTAGGAAGAGAAGCGGGGGCATCGGAGAAACTGATTACCTATGTGACCGATCGTGCCGGACACGATCTGCGCTATGCCATCGACGCGTCAAAGCTCCGGAGTGAACTTGGCTGGGAACCTTCTCTTCAATTTGAGGAGGGCATCAACCAAACAGTCCGCTGGTACCTGGATCAGCAGGACTGGCTGGCCCGTGTTACCAGTGGCGACTATCAAAACTATTATCGCAAAATGTACGGAGAATAAGAAAGATGACCTCTTTCCGCCATTTTTTTCTATCTTTGCACTTCCATACAGCAACATTATCGAAAGTTAGAAAAAATGGTTATAGCAGTAGATTTCGACGGAACCATCGTCGAACATGAATATCCCGCCATTGGCAGGCCTGTTCCGTTTGCCATTGACACCCTCCTTCAATTACAGAAAGACAACCACAAACTAATCCTCTGGACCGTTCGTGAGGGGCAACTGTTGCAGGATGCTATTGATTATTGCGCCGAGCGGGGACTCTATTTTTACGCTGAAAATGCCAATCATCCCGGTGAGGATAGAGAAAAAGCCTCCCGTAAACTGGGAGCCGACCTCTTTATAGACGACCGTAACCTGGGCGGCTTACCCGACTGGGGTGTGATCTACAACGCGGTGAATGCTACCATGAACAATGGAAAAGCCCTGCAGATCATGGCAGGCTCGTCAGCTATGCCGGAGCCCAGGAAGAAAAGAGGATTGTTCGGAAGAAGGTGATTCCCTTTGTGCTCAAAAACCGAAATTGTAGCCGATGCTGAGGCCTGGTGTGAAAAAGTTTTTCTTCAGCACTGCACTGTTTTCCCGACCAAAACCCATATCGCAATAGACTGCGAAGTCGAAATTCCGGTAAGCATAGCCTGCCAATGGTGCAAATGCAAACCCCGTATATCCGCTTGCCCCGAACACTGCGCCTATACGCGGTTCCACAAAGAATCCGTCAGAAATGCCCTGCCTGGTAATGCGATAACCTGCCAGCGCCATGATGTAATTAAACGCGTCATCTTTGTCATTCATGATGCTGGTGATGAGCTTGCCTTCCTCGTAAGGATTATTGAAAGCTTTTAACCCCAGAGAAATGTAATTGCCGGGGTTCTTTGCAATAAAAATGTCTTGTGTGAGCCAACTCAGCGTCCCACCCAAACCGAACTTTTTGTCGCGTTCAGAATTCACTACAAAACCGGCATCACCCGAAATGTGAAAATAATTGTTTTTTTGTGCCTGCATTGTGCCCAATGTGACCATAGAGAACAGGAGGATAAAGATGGATCGATTCATTGTTTGATTATTTTAAGAATTACCCGGCAAATATAGGCAGTTAATTTTATCGAGCCAAAATTTTTTTCTCTTGTTTATTTCCTTCATGAAGAACATCATAAATTTGTCCTCTGCTTACATTGCTAAACGAAAATGTTCACTAAAGTTAGACATTTTGAGTCGCCTTCGCTCCTCGATTTTCAATTCTCGCAATAGCAAAGTCCAAATAAATTTGTCCTCTGCTTACATTGCTAAACGAAAATGTTCCTTAACTTTGCAGGACGTATTACGAATAAATAATCAAATAATGCAACAAGATACACAACTCTTTGAGATTATAGGGAAAGAGCGTGAGCGACAACTGAAAGGGATTGAGCTGATTGCCTCTGAGAACTTCGTAAGTGAGCAGGTGATGCAGGCCATGGGTTCGGTGCTGACCAACAAGTATGCCGAGGGTTATCCCGGAAGAAGATATTACGGCGGATGCGAAGTGGTTGATTTGAGCGAACAGCTTGCCATTGACCGTTTGAAGGAGATTTTTGATGCCGAATGGGCAAATGTGCAGCCTCACTCCGGCGCACAAGCAAATGCCGCCGTCTTCCTGGCTTGTCTGAAGGCGGGAGATAAGTTCCTCGGATTGAATCTTTCACACGGCGGCCACCTTTCACACGGCTCTCCCGTTAATTTCTCCGGTTTGATGTTTCAGCCTGTCGCCTATAACGTACGCGAAGAAGACCAGCGGGTAGATTACGACCAGCTGGAATCACTGGCTCGCTCCGAACGACCTAAACTTATTATCGCGGGCGCATCGGCCTATTCGCGCGAATGGGACTATGCCCGCATCCGCAGGGTGGCCGATGAGATCGGTGCCATCTTCATGGTGGATATGGCGCATCCTGCCGGACTGATTGCGGCAGGATTGCTGGAGAATCCGCTCAGGCACGCACATGTCGTTACTTCTACAACCCACAAGACACTTCGTGGGCCTCGTGGCGGCGTGATACTGATGGGAAAGGATTTCGAGAATCCCTGGGGACTCACCACACCCAAAGGAGAAGTAAAGATGATGTCTGCCTTGCTGGATTCGGCTGTCTTCCCGGGAATGCAGGGAGGTCCCCTGGAGCACGTGATTGCCTCTAAAGCAGTTTCGTTTTATGAAGCACTGCAACCGGAATACAAAACTTATCAGACACAGGTTCAAAAAAATGCAGCCGTGATGGCCCAGGCATTTGCTGACAAGGGTTACAACGTAGTATCGGATGGTACTGACAACCACATTGTTCTGGTAGATTTGCGAACCAAATTCCCCG
>JBDKRY010000013.1:0-8800 GCA_039683155.1 Proteiniphilum sp. | reverse complement strand
TTACCTGTGGAGTAGAGGAGCCCCTCTACTGTTGCTCCGATGATGCGATAGTTTCCTGCCGGCATGGGTAGTGCTTCTATGCGGTCGCCGATCTTGTTAAAATCGATCTCTACCAAAATCTCTTCGGGTGATGATGGATTTTTCCCCTCTTCTTTGCCGTTCTTCTGCTCTTTGCCGGATTTTTCCCCGTCATTGCCTCCTTCATTGTGGTATGGTTCAGAATCTTCCTTATAAGGATGGAGGGTAGTGCCGTCGTTGCGTAAAGGAATGGCATAGATACGGGTGGCGTTGTTATAGAGATAATCGAACTCGAAACTGCTGAAGGTGAGGTTGAAGTCGCGGTTTGAGAGGAAGAAGAGAAACTTGCCATCGCGACTGAACACCGGGTTGCCGTTGGAAAAAGAGGCATCAGTGACCTGCTGCCTTTCGGCGGTCGATATCCTGTAGATCCAGAGAGCCGACTGGTAGTTGGGAGATGTTTTGCTGTAAGCTATCCAGTCGCCATCGGGAGAAAATGCATAATCTCTGATTTCATCGCCGGAAGCTTCATCGATGACGGTCTGCCTTCCTGTGGAAACATCTACCAGCCAAAGCCTCATGGTGCGGTCGCTGTAGACCAGATGGGTGCTGCGGGGAGACCATTCGGGGGCATATTTCCAGGCTCTTGAACCGCTTGTGACCTGTCGTGGCCGGGCACCTTCCCGGTTTTCGAGCAAGTAAAGCTCATACTCGCCCGTAGCGTCGGAGTAGAAAGCGATCTGATTGCCGTCGGGTGACCAGGTGGGAGATAGTTCGCGCACTCCCGGAGTGTTGGTCAGGTTTCTGATCTCACCCTTTTCTGCAGGAACAGAGAAGATGTCACCCCGTGCTTCGAACAATACCCTTTTTCCGGTAGGGGAGAGGGTATAGCTGCCAATAAAATCCTTTACATTTTTGAAATGGGGCTGCAGGTTTGGATTGTCGTAGTTGATGGATACAGCTATCTTTTCGTATTTGCCGGAGGAGAGGTCCAGCACATAGAGATAACCGCCGTTTTCATATACCAGTCTGCCGTTATCACCGGAGGGCCACATCACATCGAACGTTGTGTGTTGGGTTACCTGCACGTTTTCGCCGGTTGTGGTATCATAGCGCCAGATGTTGAGGCGTGTGTCGCGGTCGGAAGCATAGTAGATATGATCACCATGCCATACCGGCCACTGGTCAGAGCCGGCCCATTGGGTGATTTGCCGGGAGCTGTTGTTCCGCAGGTCGTAGCTCCACAGCTCGGTGGCGCGACCTCCTTTGTATCTTTTCCAGTTACGGAACTCGCGATCGACGGGCGTGAAGCAAAGCTGTGACCCGTCGGGTGAGTAGGTGGCAAAACCGCCGTTAACAATAGGCAGTGGCTCTTCAAAGCCACCTTCAATACCTATGGTGAAGTAGCGTCCGTTACGGTCGCCAAACGCGGTGCGGTTGCCCCGGAAGAGGATGCGACGGCTGTCGGGCGTCCAGTCGAGGACCACATTGTCGAACCCGCCACGGGGTGGCATCTCGCCGATGGAGTTGTAGAAGGTAAGCTGTCGCGCGGTACCTCCCTCGGAAGGCATTACCCATATCTGGCGGTTTCCGGAGTATTCGGCCGAGAAGGCGATCCATTTGCCATCGGGTGAGATTTTGGGGAACAGCTCAATGCCGGGGTGGGAGGTGACTCTCCTGGCGTTGCCGCCGCCGGCACTGACCGTCCAGATATCGCCTGCATAGACGAATGCAATAAGGTTTCTGTTGATATCGGGATAACGCAGCATGCGGGCGTCATCCAATGCCGAAGCCTGCATCACGAAGAGGCATGACAGGATCAGTGCGGTTATTTTTTGTCTCGTCATCATCATCCTTGAATATGAATAAAAATCTTTTTATAAACAGCTTTTCAATATCTCTCTCGTCACATCTCCGGTCACATTGCGGTTTTCGCCATAGGCAACACCCCGATCATTGAAACGTCGGGCGATAGTTTCGATGGTTTCGCTTCCGATCCCTTCCTCTGACAGTCGGGTGTTTAATCCGAGCGAACGGTAGAACTCTTCCGTCATCCCGATGGCTTTATCTACTCTTTTTTCTTCGGAGCCCTCTGTAATACCGAAAATGCGTTCGCCGTACTGCAACAATTTGGCCTGTTTTTGTGTTTTCAACACACGCAGCAGGCCGGGCATGACAATGGCCAGCGAGTGGCCGTGTGTGATGCCGTGGAGTGCCGTCAGCTCATGCCCTATCTGGTGGGTAGCCCAATCCTCGGTAATCCCCATGCGGATGAAGTCATTCAGGGCAAGCGTGGCAGCCAGCATATAGTCGCCCATCAGGTCATAGTCTCTGGAATTGGCCCTGATCTTTGGTGCAATTTCTATCAATGATAAAAGAATTCCTTCCGCCCAACGGTCCATGATACGCGATTGTCCCGGTGTGGTGAGGTATTGTTCCAATACGTGGGTGTATGCATCAGCCAGTCCACAGGCAATCTGGTGTTCTGATAGCGAGTAAGTTACCTCAGGGTCGAGAATCGAGAATTGCGGATAATCACCGCCGAACCCATATTTCTCTTTTGTTTCCTCCCGCGTGATCACGGCCCCTGCGTTCATCTCCGAGCCGGTGGCCGGTACCGTCATCACGGAGGCGAAGGGTATCTGTTTGTCAGCTGTGCCGCTCAGTACAATGTTCCAGGCGTCTTTGTCAGTGGCAATGCCTGCAGCGATCAGTTTGGTGCCGTCAAGCACCGAACCGCCACCCACGGCCAGCAGGTAGTTAATGTTATTCTCTTTTCCCTGCTGAATGGCTTTACGGAGCGTCTCTACCCGCGGATTGGGCTCAATTCCCCAGAATTCAATGTAGTTTCGTCCCCTGAGTGCCGTCTTTACCTGATCGTACACGCCATTTCTGGTGACGCTGCCACCTCCGTAGGTGATCATCAGATTCACGTTGTCGGGTACCAATTCCGATAGCCTTGCTATCTCTCCTTTTCCGAATACCAGTTTGGTAGGATTCTGAAAAATAAAATTCTTCATGTCTGTATATTTAACAAGTTAGTTTTTCGCGTTGATGATGTATGGTTGGGCTGAGTGATAACGTTAAAACGATTTTCATGGCCCGGTTGTTCAGTAAAATCGGGTTAAACCGATTTCAACACAGTCAGTCACGCTGCCGCTTCGCTGTCATCTTCACCGAAAGAAGGCAACCGGAGCAGCGCTCTTTCCGGCGGCGGCTTCTCAGGCATGGGCGGCGGCTTCTCAGGCATGGGTGGCGGCTTCTCGGGCATGGGTGAGGCGGTGGCGGCAGTGTGGGAGATTGGTGAACATACCCCCTTCTTATTTGTTCATTCATAAAAAACGATGGGATGGACGAAACAATTGATCAAATTCGCCTCTTTGTATTGAACGAAATCAATTATCCGAAATTTCGTTCCAAAATCCTGGAACTCTATCTGCATGCTTTCACCACGGGTGATTATGCGCAGTATATCGATCCGCAAAAAGCGGAGAGCACACTGGATGAGATGGTGCGAAGAGGCACGGGCATCATGGCTTTTAGAATCGACAGGCTCGCCGGTGTGGTGTTGGCTTTGCCCCTGCGGCATGACAAAGAATTTCCGGCCGGTGAAGTGCCTGAAATACCGGTGGATACAACCCTTTACATTGCCGAGGTGATGGTGCTTACCGACCTGCGCGGCAGCGGCATTGCATCGAAACTGATCAATGATTTGCTTATCCGGGCGGAGGGAAGTTATACCGACGCGGTGATTCGCGTATGGGAAAGGAATGTGCCTGCTTTGTCCCTTTACCGTAAACTGGGCTTTCATCCCATTGCAACCATCTCACAAACAAAACTGAATGTTTCCGGGGAGACATTCGACATGCAAAAAATATATTTACACAAAAAGGTTATATGATTTCTGCGTTCTTTCGGGTACTCCGGCCATAAGCTGAGGTCTTGAAAAATCAATCTTCAATATGCTGATATCTAATTTCTATTTTCATTATGAAGAATTTAATTGCCAAAACAATCGATCTACGCTCAGGTGATCCTGAAGAAAAAAGGAGTGAAATACGGGATTATTTCCTGAAAACCTGGACAATAGACGAGTTGCTATACGCCCAGCTGAAATCGGATGAGGTGTTTTATCACCGGGGCGATCCGCTGCGGCATATCATCCTCTTTTATTTGGGCCATACCGCCGCATTTTTTATCAATAAGCTTTATCTGGCCCGGATCATCGACCGGCGGATCAATCCGAAGTTTGAATCGATTTTCGCCATCGGCGTAGATGAAATGAGCTGGGATGATTTGGACAATAACCACTACGACTGGCCACCGGTGTCGGAAGTGCGTACCTTTCGTGATGAGGCAAAAAAACTCATTCTCGGTGTGATCGACCATACCCCGCTGGCGTTACCCATCGGCTGGGACAACCCTTTCTGGATGATCATGATGGGAATTGAGCACGAACGGATTCATCTGGAGACTTCGTCGGTACTGATTCGTCAGTTGCCGCTTGAACTTCTGATACCGGGATTGTTCGGCGAACGATGTCCGATAACCGGTGCAGCACCGGAAAACGAACTGGTTCCGGTCACGGGAGGCATCGTGAAGCTGGGGAGGCCTTCCGACCATCCGCTTTATGGCTGGGACAATGAGTATGGCAATTACGAAGAGGACGTTTCCGATTTTGCGGCGGCAAAATATCTCACCTCCAACGGGGAATTTCTTGCTTTTGTAGAGGATAAGGGGTATGAAACGCGGCAATACTGGACGGAGGAGGGCTGGAACTGGCGGAACTTTAAGCAGGCAGCCATGCCGCTTTTCTGGCGAAAGAATGAGAAAGGATATCGTTTGCGGCTGGTGGCAGAAGAAATCGACATGCCCTGGAACTGGCCGGTGGAGGTAAATTACCTGGAGGCAAAAGCTTTCTGTAACTGGAAAAGTGCCCGAACCGGCAATAGTTTCCGGCTGCCCACAGAGGCGGAATGGTACCGGATGCACAGCGTGGCTCAGCTGCCCGAGGTAACAGATTGGGAGCAGGCCCCAGGTAATATTAACCTGGAACATTTTACTTCGCCCTGCCCGGTAGATATGTTCAAACAGGGGTCCTTCTTCGATGTGATCGGCAATGTGTGGCAATGGACGGAAACGCCCATAACCGGCTTTCCCGGCTTTAAGGTACACCCGATGTACGACGATTTTGCAACACCCACCTTCGACGGGAAGCACAACCTCATAAAAGGGGGTTCCTGGATCTCGACCGGGAACGAAGCCACCATCCATTCACGATACGCGTTTCGCCGGCACTTCTATCAACATGCCGGATTCCGCTATATGCAGTCTGATGCACCGGTAAAAATACAACAGGCCGATTACGAAACAGACGAAGAGGTGACACTCTCATGTGAAGAGAACTGGGGCGATGCTTATACTACCGGTCGCAGCCTGCCGTTACAACTGGCGGATGTGGTGAATGACCTGCTCAGAGGAACGTCTGATAAACGGATATTGGATCTGAATGCCGATACAGGTCGACTGGCTTTTGAGCTGGCACGCACCTACAAAGATGTGACGGCGCTCGACTTCACCGCGCGCATGATCCGGATACCCATTCAACTGCAGGAACAGGGATATGTACGGTATACCTTGAAGGATGAAGGAGAACTGGTGTTTTACCGCGATGTGGTGCTCGATGATTTTGGGTTGACGCCCACAAAGAACCGGATATTGTTTATGCAGGCTGATGCCATGAACCTGAAACTCAATTATTCCGGATACGACCTGATCATAGCCCCCGCACTGTTAGAGGAACTGAGCGATCCGAACCGGTTCCTCTCGCAAATACATACACGCCTTAATAACAAGGGCTATTTTCTCCTGGCTTCAGATTATGGATGGGATCCACAAAAGACAAACCGCGACAAGTGGCCCGGTGGTTTCAAAAAGGATGGAGAGCCGGTTACGTCGCTTGAGGGCATCCGGAAAATACTGGAACCCAATTTCGAATTGCTCGCTGATCCCCTTAATGTGCTTCGGACGCGGAAAAGGTCGTCCCGCATCACAGAACACAACCTGATGCAGGTGACCATCTGGAAGAAGAAGTAAGTATCAGTTGAACCACCGGGTGAGGGCGCTGAACACGTTTTCATTCTCCTTCCTTTTTCGTTCTGCCAAGTCGGACGAGGATGGAGCAAATACGTTGAGCCCCTTGTGGATCATGCGGACGTTGACTTCAGTACTTGTCATCACCGGATCGCCGTCGATGTGCATCACCCCCGGTCGGGCGCGTTTTATATGAAGGTTGCGAGTGAGCAGAGAGATCATCTTGCTGTTTTTATCGATATTCTTTGTAAAAAGTTGCAACGTTGTTTGCGGTATCTCCAGCGCGTTCAACGGTTTCAGGATGGCGACATTCATCATGCCATCGTCCATGCTTGCCCCGGGTGCAATAAACGCGTCGTTCCCATATTGTGATGCATTGGCACAGGTAAGGATAAACGCCTTTTCGGTGATAGAACCTTCGTCGTAAGTGATTTCATACTCTTCTGCCCTAAAGTCGACCACACTCTCCAGCACATTGCGTACGTACCCCAAAGGGCCTCTTTTTTTCTCATCGGCAAACCGGTCACTCACAAAAGCATCGAACCCGAAACCACAGGTGCAGAAAAAAATATGATCATCGGCAATGCCATAATCAATGGTGCGCGTTTGTCCGCGCAGGATGATATCGAGTGCTTTTTCTGTATCCATCGGGATGCCAAGATCACGCGCAAGCCCGTTTCCTGAGCCGAGTGGCAAAATACCCATTGTGATATCGGTGTTGACCAGGGCCCGGGCTACCTCGTTCACAGTACCATCACCTCCCGCTACAATGACATATCGATACTTCTTTTTTACTGCCTCAAGCGCCATTTCCGTAGCATGTTCCGGGTATCCGGTGACGCGGATTATCAGGTCATACTTCTTCTGGTCGATGGCCGCCGCCACATCTTCGGGTATGTTTTTCTTGGATTCCGTACCGGAAACGGGATTAATAATCAGGCATATTTTTTCTTTCGCCATTTCTCCTGTGATTTAGTTTTTTTGATAAACAATCGGGACATCATTTTGTTTTAACCCTTTTTATTTGCCCTTTAAGGTATAGTTAATTACTTTTGCACATCAAAGTTAATAATAAGCCAAATGATGAATTTCAATGGTTTTTTCACAAAACAGGTGCATTATGATATGAACCTGTTTAATCTGTAAGAAAATGCGTATGCAGTCTGCTTTTGTCCTGATCATCATTGCGGTTTATTTTGGCGTTCTCATGTTGATTTCCCACCTGACCAGCCGGAAAGGATCGGGCAATGACGCTTTTTTTCGTGCGAACAAGTCATCCAAATGGTATGTGGTGGCCGTGGCCATGATCGGCACCTCCATCTCCGGTGTGACTTTTGTTTCTGTTCCGGGAATGGTGAGAAACCTCGACATGACCTACATGCAAATGGTCTTCGGCTTTTTCTTCGGATATCTGGTGATTGCATATGTACTGCTACCTTTGTATTATCGCCTGAATCTCACTACCATATACGGATACCTGGATCAACGATACGGTCCGAAATCCTACAAGACAGGAGCCTGGTTTTTCCTGCTCTCCAAGATCGTGGGCGCAGCCGCGAGACTCTACCTGGTGGCCTTTATCCTGCAGACACTGGTGTTCGACAGGTGGGGTGTGCCATTTGTCGTTACCGTGATCGGAATTATCCTGGTGATTTGGCTCTATAGCCACAAGAGCGGTATCAAGACCATTATCTGGACGGACTGGCTGCAGACACTGCTCTTCATTACCGCGCTGGTGCTGATCGTCTGGCAGCTCTCCTTCAGGATGGAAATGAACCTGGCGGATATCGCCATCACCATCCGTGAGAGTCCCCACTCGCGTATTTTTGTATTTGACGACTGGTCAAGCACGCAGCATTTCTTCAAGCAGTTTTTCAGCGGGATGTTTATCACGATTGTGATGACCGGCCTGGATCAGGATCAGATGCAGAAGAACCTGACCATCCGTACCCTGAAGGATGCCCAGAAGAACGTGGTTTCCTATGGACTGGCCTTCGCGCCCATCAACTTTCTTTTTCTCTGCCTGGGCGTTTTATTGATTTACTTTGCCGAACAGAACGGTATCATACTGCCCGATGTTTCCGACAATATCCTGCCGGTGATTGCCAGTGAATACCTGGGACCGATCGTACTGGGTATATTTGTCGTGGGTATTGTGGCCGCTGCATTCTCGAGTGCCGACTCGGCATTGACGGCACTCACGACCTCTTTTTGTGTGGATATCCTGCACATGAAGGCTGTTCCTCAAACACAAGAACAGGAAAAAAAAGATATCCATACCCGGCGCAGGGTACATGTGGCCATCAGCGCAGTGTTTGTGTTGATCATACTGCTCATCGAGGCAATCGGATCGGACAGCATCATCAATGCCATCTACAAGCTGGCATCGTACACCTATGGGCCGCTGCTGGGACTTTATTTCTTCGGGCTTTACACCCATGTGAAACCGACGGACAAATATGTGCCCTGGGTGGCCATAGCCGCGCCGGTATTATGTTTTGTGATTGAGGTGGCGATGAAACAAGGGTTTGGTTATCAGGTGGGATATGAGTTGCTGCTGTTGAACGGGCTGATCACCGGGCTGGGACTCCGGGCGATATCGAAAGGAACAAGGCTTCGCCGTCATTAGGCTTCGCGTTATTTGCTTCGCGCGGAACAACGGGAATCATTCATTTCTAAATCTTTTTTT
>JBDKRY010000012.1:0-3225 GCA_039683155.1 Proteiniphilum sp. | reverse complement strand
ATTCCTACCAGCTGCCGGGATTTATCATCGCAGGGGAAACCGCCATCTCGAAAAACGGATCGGTGGCAACCCTCCTCACCCTGCAGTACAGGCCCTCTACAACTCTTTCTTTCTCGGCACTGTACCGATACTACCCCATCTCGTACAACGCCCTCTACGCACAGGCTTTTTCCGAAGGCAGCAGCGTGCGGAATGAACAGTGACTTTTTCTGAGTGCCCTTTTCACTCCCTTCAGGAGGTTCACCGTGAACACTTATCTGGACATTGTGCACTATCCCTGGCTGAAATATGGCGTAGACACGCCTTCGAAGGCCCTGGACTTCTACTTCCTGGGCACTTATACCTTCTCCCGTCAATCATCATTGGACATCCGGTACAAGTACAAACAAAAAGAGAAGAACATGCCATGGCCCGATGAAAATTCAACTTCCGTACTGCCTTATGCCACTCATAAAATCAGGATCCGCCATGCATATGCATCCAAAAGCGGCTGGGAATTCCGCACGACTGCCGACATGGCACATTACACCGAGAAACACTTCCCGGCTGATAACGGCTATATGCTTTCACAAAACATCGGTTATCGCGGAAAAGGCCCCGTTTCCGGAGATTGCTACCTGGCTTTTTTTGATGCGGACACCTACGATGTGCGCCTTTACTCCTACGAGCGTAATCTACTCAACTCCTTCTATATGACCTCGTTCTACGGAAAGGGAACCCGGCTGGCGCTATCGGCTAATATTGAGGCCACACAGTCTCTCACCCTCTCCGTGAAAGCAGGGCATACCCATTATCTCAACCGCGACACCATCGGCAGCGGCACCGAGCAAATCGACGGTAACCGGAGAACCGACCTTTACTTCTATTTGCGCTGGAAGTTCTGATCGCTCTGACAGCGAAATGTCAGAACCTAAGAGCGGAGCGAAATGACACGAGCGGGAAGCGCAAAGACCTGCTCCCGAAAATAGTGTCCAACGGGTCGGGAAATGCAGGAGAACAAAGGCATCGGGGTAATTGGCTGTGTGAATGATACGGGGAAGACGTGAGAGCAGCTCGCGCCCCAGATAACCGTGACAAACATCGGGACGATTGGCAGTGTGAATGACACGGGGAAGTCGATTGTTTTTTGTACTTTTGGACTCAAATTCTGAAATGTATGTCCCATCCTCTCCTGCAAATAGACACGCTCACCAAAAGCTTCGGCGACCTGCTGCTCTTCCGCAATATCGCCTTCGGCATTGCCGAAGGCGATAAGATTGGTCTGATAGCCCGCAACGGGTCGGGCAAAACTACCCTACTGAACATCATCGCGGGAAAGGAGAGCTATGATGACGGGAGGGTGATATTCCGCAACGATATCCGGTTTGCTTATCTGGAGCAGTCGCCACAGTTCGATCCGGAGCTGACAGTGCTCGGAGCCTGCTTCAGCGCCGACAACGACACGGTGAAGCTGATCGCCCGCTATGAGGAGAAGATCTCTTCCGGTGATCAGGCCGGACTCGATGAACTTTTGTTGCAGATGGACCTGCTCAAAGCGTGGGATTACGAGCAACGCGTGAAGCAAATCCTCTCGCAACTCAACATCAACGATTTTCACCAGAAGATGGGTGAGCTTTCCGGAGGACAGGTGAAGCGGGTGGCGCTGGCCAATGTGCTCATCAGCGAACCTGAGCTGGTAATCATGGACGAGCCTACCAACCACCTCGACCTGGATATGGTGGAGTGGCTCGAAGATCATCTCAACCGGAACAAGATGAGCCTGCTGATGGTGACCCACGACCGTTACTTCCTCGACCGCATCTGCACGCAGATCCTGGAGATCGATGAAAAACAGCTCTTCACCTATAAAGGCAACTTCTCCTACTACCTGGAGAAAAGAGACGAACGGGTGACAGCACAAAATACGGAGACGGAGCGTGCCCGAAACCTGATGCGAAAAGAGCTGGACTGGATGCGCCGCCAACCCCAGGCGCGGGGAACCAAAGCAAAATCACGCATCGACGCCTTTTATTCGCTGGAAGAGCGGGCACAGCAGCACCGCGAAGAAGGAAATATTCGTCTGTCAGCCCGGGGAGCCTATATCGGGAAGAAGATCTTTGAGGCAAAACATGTGAGCAAGCGGTTTGGAGATATCCGCATCACCGACGACTTTAACTATGTCTTCGCACGGTACGAGAAAATGGGCATTGTGGGAAATAATGGCACCGGCAAATCGACCTTTGTCAGGATGTTACTCGATAAAGAACCCCCCGACAGCGGCAGCTTCGAGATTGGCGAGACGGTGAACTTCGGTTACTACAGCCAGGAGGGCCTGCAGTTCGACGAGCAGATGAAAGTGATCGATGTGGTGCAAAACATCGCCGAGGTGATCGACCTTGGGAATGGCAACAAGCTCACCGCTTCCCAGTTCCTGCAACATTTCCTGTTCCCTCCCGAAAAACAACACAATTATGTCTACAAGCTCAGCGGCGGAGAAAAGCGGCGGCTCTATCTCTGCACGGTACTCATCACCAATCCCAACTTTCTGGTGCTGGACGAACCGACCAACGACCTCGATATCATTACATTAAATATCCTGGAAGAGTACCTGGCCGGATTTAAGGGATGCCTCATCGTGGTCTCGCACGACCGCTACTTTATGGACAAGGTGGTGGATCATCTGCTGGTATTCCATGGTAACGCCAGGATCCAGGATTTTCCCGGAAATTACACCCAGTTCCGTGCATGGAAAACGCTGGAACAGAAAAAACAGACGGAGGAGTTGAAAACCACAAAACAGGACGCTGAGCAACGAAGAAACAGGCCTCCCGAAGAAAAAAAGAAGCTCTCCTTTAAGGAGAAACGCGAGTTCGAAGCACTGGAAGCAGAAATTGAACTGCTGGAAACAGAGAAAACTGCCATCTCCAAAGCGCTCTCCTCTGGTAATCTTCCCTCCGGAGAACTGATGAAGAAATCTTCCCGGCTATCGGAAATCATAAATCTGATCGATGAGAAAACCACGCGCTGGCTCGAACTCAGCGAGCTGACATAAGGACAATTTAGAAAGATTTTAAATAGCTGACGGTGAGCTGTCTCTTTTTTCAGGTTCCTGAAAATTGGCTATATTTCCTCTATAAATCCTATATGATTCTATAAGAATCCTATATAAAAGTGTTTCTATACAGCTTTCTTTAGATATTCTCTGTGTTTTGGCATACAATTATCCTGGCGGAAGAACAAATGTCT
>JBDKRY010000011.1:0-1961 GCA_039683155.1 Proteiniphilum sp. | reverse complement strand
CATGGGATTCACGCCTGACCTATTTTACGAGCTATGATAAGGTGGTGTCGGAGTTCGAGAACAGCCTGAATATGGCGCTGAGCAATGCATTCTCAACACGGATCTATCTGAATGTGCGGTATGATGACGACGTGCCGGCAGATCCGGATCTTAAATACTGGCAGATCAACCAGACGCTCAGCTTCGGGTTGAATTACAAGTGGTAACTTCAACCGAAGACTTGACATGGGTGAATTACATGATTCCGTAGGAGTTGAATTACAAGTGGTAAATTCAAGTGAAACGGGCATTGTCTGGGAAAGTGTATCCGCGGAGAAAATCGACGGTTTCCATCCTTTTTTTGCCGGATAACCGGATGTCGGTGATTCGGATGAATCCGTCCCGGACGGCTACATCCAGGAATGTTTTATTGTCGGTAACGATGGTTCCCGGTGCCGTACCGCTGTTTCCTCCTGCAATCACCTCGCCCGCAAACAATTTAAAACGTAGTGGTTCCGTACCGCTCTCTCCCTGCAGTTCTGTCCACGCGGTGGGATAAGGTGATAAACCGCGGATAAAATTATACACTTCAACGGCTGTTTTACCCCAGTCTACGCGACAGGTCTCTTTGAATATTTTGGGAGCTGTCTTTAATTCCGTGTCATTGACGAGCAGTTCCTGTTGCGGTATGGGTTGGACGTTGTTGTCAGCGATGGCGTCGACCGTCTTTAAGACCAGTTGCGCACCCATGACCATCAGCCTGTCGTGCAGCGTTTCGGCATTGTCATCGTCATTGACCGGTGTCTTTTCCCGGAAAATTATCCGGCCCGTATCTATCTCATGTGAGAGGAAGAAGGTCGTCACGCCTGTTTCCTTTTCACCGTTGATGAGGGCCCAGTTGATGGGGGCAGCACCCCTGTATTGGGGAAGCAGTGAGGCGTGCAGGTTGAAAGTGCCTTTGGGAGGCATCGCCCATACCACTTCGGGCAACATCCGGAAAGCCACCACTACCTGCAGATCAGCTTGTAACTGCTGCAGTTCTTGAAGAAACGTTTCATCTTTCAGCTTCTCAGGTTGTAATACTTTTAAGCCTTGCTGCAGGGCATACTGTTTCACCGCCGAGGGTTGAAGCTTGTATCCCCTGCCTCCCGGTTTATCGGGCATGGTGATGACGCCCACCACATTGTATCCGTTTTCCACCAATGCTTTGAGCGATTCCACGGCAAACCCGGGAGTACCCATGAATATAATCCGTAACGTTTCCTTTTTCATTTTGCAAAGTGAGTTATTCTTCGGTTTCGGAATAATTTTCCACGAGTACCTCTCTGTAGGCGTTAAATACCGACGATTGGGACAAAATACCCTGATAGATTCCTTTATCGTCTACCACCGGCAGATTCCATGCTTTCGTGTTTTCAAACGTAGCCATTACCTCTTCCATACTGGAGCGGATGTGAATCTTTGCCGGTGCACCCACCATGAACTTTTCCACGGTGAACCGGTCATACAGCTCCGGGCGAAACATGATGTTGCGGATATTGTTCATCATCACCAACCCGATGAGTACCCCATCGTTATTTACCACCGGAAAGATGTTCCGGTTGGAGGTGGAGATCACTTTAACCATTTCACCCAGCGTCATGTCGGGCTTCACAGTGGGGATATCCTTCTCCAGGAGGTCTTCGATCTTCAAAAAAGTAAGTACTGCTTTGTCCTTATGATGGGTAATCAGTTCTCCCTTCCTGGCAAGACGTATCGCGTAGATGCTGTGCTTTTCAAACACCAGGATTGTCCCGTATGATACCAGCGACACAATCATTAGCGGCAGAAACAACACATATCGTCCGGTCAGCTCTGCGATAAGGAAGGTGCCGGTGAGCGGCGCATGCATCACGCCGGCCATCACGCCGGCCATGCCCATCAGCGCGAAGTTCTCCTGCGGAAGGTAAGTAGCGTAACCCAACAGGTTGAGTGTATAGGAA
>JBDKRY010000010.1:0-3179 GCA_039683155.1 Proteiniphilum sp. | reverse complement strand
CTTTGATGATTCCCAAACGATTTGCTATCGGATTTACTTTTTGTCCCATCTTCTTAGTTTTGTTCTGGTTCTTCTTTCTTGAATGTATCTACCACAATGGTCACGTGATTCGAACGTTTGCGAATCCTGTATCCGCGTCCCTGAGGTGCAGGACGGAGGCGCTTCAGCGAAGCACCTTCATCCACGGAAATTGTCTGTATATAAAGCTCGCCTGTCTCGGCTTTGCGTTCATTCTTTTGCTCCCAGTTGGCAATAGCGGAAAGCAATAACTTCTCGATCTTACCGGATGCCTCTTTGTTGGAGAACTTCAAAACGCCCAATGCTTTGAACACTTCCATCCCGCGTACCAGGTCTGCTACGTAACGCATCTTGCGCGGTGAGCTGGGAACGTTCTTCAACACGGCGAAAGAAACCTCTTTGCGGTTTTCTTTTCTCTGTTCTGCTGATATTCTTTTTCTAGCACTCATGTTTTTTCTGTTTTTCTTTATTCGTTAAGCGCCCAGCTCTTATTTCTTTCTGTTGCCACCGTGTCCGCGGAACGTACGGGTAACAGCGAATTCGCCCAGTTTATGCCCAACCATGTTCTCTGTCACATACACCGGGATGAACTTGTTCCCGTTGTGCACAGCGATGGTATGTCCCACAAAATCCGGTGATATCATAGAAGCGCGCGCCCATGTCTTGATCACGGTCTTCTTGCCGCTCTCATTCATGGTTATCACCTTCTTTTCAAGTTTCAGATTGATATAGGGGCCCTTTTTTAATGATCTGCTCATAGTGATGTATTAATTAATCAGATTACTTCTTTTTTCTTCTCTCTACAATGTATTTCGAAGAATGTTTTTTAGGAGCTCTTGTCTTCAAGCCCTTTGAATATAAGCCTTTCGGTGAACGCGGATGACCACCCGAGGCACGTCCTTCACCACCACCCATGGGGTGGTCAACCGGGTTTTTAGCAACCCCGCGGGTGTGAGGACGGCGTCCGAGCCAACGTGAACGACCGGCTTTACCTGATTTTTCCAGAGCATGATCCGAATTACCCACACTACCAATGGTAGCTTTACATGCAGATAAAATCTTGCGTACTTCGCCGGAAGGCATCTTGATGATCGCGTAATTGTCTTCACGCGACACCAGTTGTGCGAATGTTCCGGCAGAACGTGCCATCTTGGCACCCTGACCGGGACGCAGTTCAATGTTGTGAACCACGGTACCGATAGGAATCGCCGACAACGGCAGTGCATTGCCAACTTCAGGGGCAGCAGTCGGCCCCGACATCACTGAGGTTCCCACCTGTAAGCCGTTGGGAGCCAAAATATAGGTCTTCTCCCCGTCGGCGTAATACAACAACGCGATGCGTGCCGAACGGTTGGGATCATACTCTATGCTTTTGACAACGGCGGGGATACCATCTTTCGTTCTCTTGAAGTCGATTATCCTGTAACGTCTCTTGTGGCCGCCACCTGTATAACCCATGGTCATCTTACCCTGGTTATTGCGACCGCCTGACACATTCTTCCCAACTACAAGAGATTTTTCCGGTTCACTTGCAGTGATATTTTCAAATGAACCGATAATCTTGTGTCTTTGCCCCGGTGTTGTGGGCATTAATTTACGTATTGCCATTTCTTTTTAAATATTGCTGAATAGATCGATGGTCTCACCTTTCTTCAAGGTGACGATTGCTTTCTTGTACGCAGTCGAATTGCCGTTTACTACGCCCGATTTGGTGTAACGGCTACGCTTCTTGCCATCATACTGCATCGTGTTCACACTTTCCACATGTACGTTGTAAAGCACTTCCACAGCGCTTTTGATCTCAGCCTTGTTTGCAGAAGGTACCACGATGAAACCATAACGGTTCTCAAACTTATCGGTGAGGGCCGTTTGCTTCTCGGTGAATATGGGTTTTACTATTATACTCATTTTCTCTCTCCTTATCCTTTAAACAGGTTATCAATCACAGCTACCGATGACTCGGTAATTACCAGACCGGCACAATGCATTATTTCGTATGTATTTATGTCTGATGCTGTTACAACATTCACTTTCCCCAAATTTCGAGCCGACAAATATACGTTTTTATTTTGATTTGGCAAAACGAAAAGTAGCTTTTTATCAGCGAGTTGCAATTTTTTGGTCAGTTCCGCAATGTGTCGCGTTTTCGGGGTGTCGAAGTCAAAATCTTCCACCACGATGATCGCATTTTCTTTCGCTTTCAGCGAGAGGGCCGACTTGCGGGCCAGGACCTTCACTTTCCGGTTCAGCTTGAAGCTGTAATCCCGGGGCTTGGGACCAAAGACGCGTCCGCCTCCTACCAGCAGGGGCGAATTGATATCTCCACGGCGGGCACCGCCGCCGCCTTTCTGACGGATTAGCTTGCGCGTACTACCGCTAAGCTCGCTTCTTTCTTTCGATTTGTGCGTACCCTGACGCTGGTTGGCAAGGTATTGTTTAACATCCAACCAGATAACATGATCGTTCGGTTCAATTCCGAAAATGGAATCATCGAGTGTGACCTTTTTGTCTGTTACCTCTCCTTTGATATTGTAAATACTTAATTCCATTTTATTTCTCAATTATGACGATTGAACCTTTTGCTCCCGGCACCGACCCCTTCACCAGAAGAAGGTTGTGCTCCGGAATCACTTTCACTACCTGCAGGTTCTGTACGGTTACCCGTTCATTACCCATCTGGCCGCCCATACGGGTGCCCTTGAACACCTTGGCGGGATACGAGGCTGCACCAATAGAACCGGGTGCACGCAGCCTGTTGTGCTGTCCGTGTGTGGACTCTCCCACACCGCGGAATCCGTGACGTTTTACCACACCCTGGAATCCTTTTCCTTTCGATGTGCCAATCACGTCCACATAAATGGTGTCGTTGAAAAGATCAACAGTGATCTCGGATCCGGGCTTAACCCCGTCTCCAAATCCCTTGAACTCGGCCAAGTGTCTCTTGGGGCTTACTCCGGCTTTTTTGAAGTGACCTTTTTCAGCATTGGGCGTGTGCTTGTCTTTTTTATCCACAAACCCGAGCTGAATAGCATCGTAACCGTCATTGTCGGTTGTCTTCACCTGAGTAACCACGCAAGGACCTGCTTCGATAACAGTGCATGGAATATTTTTTCCCTCGGCACTGAAAACGGATGTCATTCCGATTTTTTTTCCTAATAATC
>JBDKRY010000009.1:0-6994 GCA_039683155.1 Proteiniphilum sp. | reverse complement strand
AGCCACCAGTTTGCCGTTGAAGAGATGCATCTGAGGCAGGTGAAACAGATCGAGGCTGGCAGGGTCACCGTTGGCGCCAGCACAATAGCTGCCGGCTCCTTTCACGTTAAAGCTCACCAGATCATTCACATTGGGACAGGGGTTACCTTGGCGGTCGACCACCGAGACAGTGATGAAAGAGATATCCTTCCCGTCGGCGGTGATCTCGGTACGATCTGCCTCCAGCACCAGGCGGTACGGCTTGCCGGCGGTGCGTAGCTCTTTCGTAGCAACCACGTTGCCGTTCTCATCATATGCCACCACCTTCACCGTGCCCGGCTCATACTTCGTATCCATCCACATCAGGCGGTAGCGCTTCTGCCGTTCCAGTGATCGCTGTGCTTCTTCACTGTAACTTCCTTCCAGCGGGATGGAGAGATCTTTCGTCCGCCTGCCCTGACTCTTGCCATTGATGAAGAGCTCTGCCGACGGGTAGTTGGTATAGATAAAAACGGGCGTCACCTCCCCTTCGCGTCCCTCCCAGTTCCAGTGGGGCAGGATATGGAGTGTTTCCTCATCCTTGTTCCAGTGGCTGCGGTAGAGATAAAAGCGGTCCTTGGGGATGCCGGCCAGGTCCACGGCGCCAAAGAGGGAGCTGTGGCTGGGCCAGTGGCTGTAGTAGGGTGTGGGCTCACCCAGGTAGTCGAAGCCCGTCCATATAAACTCGCCCAGGGTATAATACAGCTCTTCATGCTGGATGAAATCATCTTCCGGCAGGTTGGACCAGCTGGCATGCTCCAGGTCGTAGGAGGAGGCCTGGTTGTCGTCGTATATCGCCATTGCTTTTCTCTCGACAGGGAATTTATATACCCCGCGTGAGCTTAAAGCGGATGTTGTCTCACTTCCCAGCACAATCTGCTGCGGCAGTTTCTCATAAGCCTCCTGATAGCGGAAAGAACGGTAGTTGAAACCCGGCACATCCATAATAGCTGCCATATGGTTGGAGAAGACCTGATCCACGCGGTCCATGCCGTTGGTGACAGGGCGGGTGGGATCTTCGCGGTGACAGATATCCTGCAGGAAACGGGTCACCTTTGCGCCCTGGGGATTGCTCTGCTCCTCCACCTCATTGCCGATGCTCCACATTATCACACTCGGGTTGTTGCGGTAGTGGTGCAGCACGTTGGTCACATCCTTCTCTGCCCACTCTTTGAAGTAGCGGTTGTAGCCGTTCTTCACCTTGGGGATGGCCCACTCGTCGAACGTCTCCACCATCAGCATCATCCCCATCTCATCGGCAATACGTACATACTCCGGTGCGGGCATGTTATGCGATGTACGGATGGCGTTTACACCCATGTCCTGCATGATGCGTATCTGGCGGCGGATGGCAGCCTCGTTCACCGCACCGCCAAGGGGGCCCAGGTCGTGGTGCAGACAGACACCCTGAAACTTGATCTTCCGCCCGTTCAGGTAGAAACCTTCGTCGGGACGGATCTCGATGGTGCGGATGCCGAAAGGGGTCGTGTAATTGTCGACGACATGGGCAATCTCTTCGCAGATGTTTTTGCCGTCCTCACTCTTCTCTTTCCGCTCACCCTTGATCAGTTGTGAGCGCAACTCGTAAAGGTTGGGTTGTTGCAGATCCCAAAGTTGCGGATCCTCCACGACCAGCATCTGTTCCAACTCATCGCCGTCGAACCGTGTGAACGCATCTTCTCTTTCGGCTATCACCTTCCCGGAGGGGTCGACGATCGAGGTCTTAAGCTTGATAAAATTATTTTCGGTGAACCCTTCTCCGCGATGCACCCTGGTACGCACCTTCACCCGTGCAAACTCATCATTCACCTCCGGCGTAGTTACATAGGTTCCCCATATGGGAATATGCGTTTCATTCGTTGTAATAAGATGCACGTTGCGGTAGAGTCCCGCACCGGGGTACCAGCGTGACTGTTCATCGAAGTTCTCCAGCCGTACCGACAGACTGTTCTCCTTCCCATCAACGTTGATCAGACCGGTGATATCGAAATAGAAGGTGTTGTAGCCATTGGGCCAGTAACCCGCCTCTTTACCGTTCACATAGATGCGGGCGTTGCTCATGGCTCCGTCAAACTGAACGGTTACCATCTTCCCTTTCGAATAATCGGGTATCGAGAAATTGGTTCGATACCACCCCACCCCGGTGAAAGGAAGTCCGCCGGTACGCCCGTAGTGCTCAATGGTGGTAGTCTGTCCATCCTGTACGATGGGCATTCGCTGCATGTCGTTGGCTTTATCGAAAGGACCATAGATGGCCCAGTCGTGCGGCACCCTGACCGTCTGCCAGCTGCTGTCGTCGAAATCGGCTTCCGATGCACGAGGGTTGTCTTCCCGCGTGAACTTCCACCCCTTCTCCAGGGTGACCTGCGTCCGGCTCTGTCCCCATGCCTGCATAAGCCCGGCCATCAAGACGATGCTAATAAAAATCGTTCTTTTCATCCTCTGCTTTATTTGATTAATTCTAATCGCTTATCGCTTACAGCTTACAGCTATCTAGCTGAACGAACAGTTGGGTTGCGTCACAACCTGAAAGAAGTCGTTCCCTTTGTCATCCACCAGAATGAACGCGGGGAAGTCCTCCACCTCTATCTTCCAGATCGCCTCCATCCCCAGCTCGGGGTACTCGAGGCACTCTAGGCTCTTGATGCTGTTCTGCGCCAGAATAGCTGCGGGTCCGCCGATGCTGCCCAGGTAGAAGCCACCGTGCTTCTTGCAGGCGTCGGTCACCTGCTGGCTGCGGTTCCCCTTGGCCAGCATGATCATGCTGCCGCCGTGCGACTGAAACAAGTCGACGTAAGAGTCCATCCGCCCAGCCGTGGTGGGCCCCATCGATCCGGAGGCATACCCTGCGGGTGTCTTCGCCGGGCCGGCATAGTAGATGGGGTGATCCTTGATATACTGCGGCAGGTCCTCACCGCGGTCGATGCGCTCCTTGAGCTTCGCATGGGCGATGTCGCGACCCACGATGATGGTACCGTTGAGTGATAGACGGGTGGAAACCGGATATTTGGAGAGCTCGGCGAGGATCTCGTTCATGGGCCTGTTCAGATCGATCTTCACACCGCCACCTTCGCCTGCTTCACGGTACTCCTCAGGAATAAACCGTGCAGGATTGTCCTCCAGCTTTTCAATCCAGATGCCGTCGCGGTTGATCTTCGCCTTGATGTTGCGGTCGGCCGAGCAGGAGACGCCCATTCCCACTGGACAGGAGGCGCCGTGGCGCGGCAGACGGATCACCCGCACGTCGTGTGCAAAATATTTTCCGCCGAACTGCGCACCCAGGCCCAGTTCCTCGGAGGCTTTCTTCAGCCGCTCTTCCAGTTCAAGATCTCGGAAAGCCCGGCCCAGCTCGTTTCCTTCGGTGGGCAGGTTGTCGTAGTATTTGGCGGAGGCCAGCTTTACCGTCTTCAGGTTGGCTTCTGCCGAAGTGCCGCCAATGACGAAGGCGATGTGATAGGGAGGGCAGGCAGCCGTCCCCAGCGATTTCATTTTTTCGATCAGGAAATTTTCCAGCTTACCCGGTGTGAGCAATGCCTTTGTCTCCTGGTAGAGATAGGTCTTGTTGGCTGAACCGCCTCCCTTGGCAATACAGAGGAAGTTGTATTCATTTCCCGGAACGGCATACAGATCTATCTGGGCGGGAAGGTTGGTACCTGTATTCACCTCATCGTACATGTTCAGGGCTGCATTCTGGGAGTAACGCAGATTCTCGTTGATGAAGGTGTTGTAGACACCCAGCGAGAGGGCCTCCTCATCATTGCCGTCGGTCCACACCTGCTGCCCTTTCTTGCCGGTGATGATGGCAGTACCGGTGTCCTGACAGAAAGGAAGAATCCCTTTGGCCGATATCTCTGCGTTGCGCAGGAAGGTGAGCGCCACGAACTTGTCGTTTTCACTCGCTTCGGGATCGGACAGGATTTTCGCTACCTGTGCCTGATGTTCGGGACGAAGCAGGAACTCCACATCGCGGAAGGCGGTCTGTGCCAGCAGCGTTAATCCCTCCTTAGAAACTTTCAGCATCTCTTTTCCTTCAAATTCCGACACAGAGACATGCTCTTTAGTGAGCAGATAATACTCAGTCTGATCCTTCGACAGAGGAAAAGGGACCTGATACTGGAATGGTTTGTTTGCCATAAATAATTGGTTGTATTTGTTTAGATTTCTATCCCGATTTTTGTTTTGAAGAGGCAAAAATACAAAGAAAAAACGGCACCGGAAAACGATGCCGTCTATAATCATGCTGTATGAAGCGGCATCAGGTTCATAACACGATTGTCCTGCTGCTGAAACGACCCGTGGGAGATGTTGTCCGGTTAAATGGTCAATGATCGATGGGACCAATCATCTCTTCGGGACGCACCCACCGGTCGAACTCTTCCGCCGTCACATACCCCAGTCGCACCGCTTCCTCTTTCAGCGTGGTACCGTTCCGGTGAGCCGCGTTGGCAATCTCGGCAGCTTTATAGTAACCAATATGGGTATTGAGGGCGGTAACCAGCATCAGTGAATTATTGAGCAACTCTTTGATACGCGGCCTGTTGGGTTCTATACCCGACACACAGTGGATATCGAACGAGAGGGCAGCATCGCCCAGCAGCTGCGCACTTTGCAGGAAATTGGCCGCCATTAGCGGCTTGAACACGTTGAGTTCGAAATGGCCCTGCATGCCGCCCACAGCAATGGCCATGTCATTTCCGATCACCTGGGCACAGACCATGGTGAGCGCTTCCGCCTGGGTGGGATTCACCTTCCCCGGCATGATGGACGATCCCGGCTCGTTGGCAGGGATGGTGATCTCACCGATGCCGCTCCTGGGGCCCGAGGCCAGCAGACGGATATCATTGGCAATCTTGTTGAGCGAGACAGCCACCTGTTTGAGTGCGCCATGCGTCTCCACAATGGCATCGTGAGCGGCCAGCGCTTCGAACTTGTTTCCGGCCGTCACAAAGGGAAGTCCGGTAAACGCCGCAATATAGCGGGCTACGGTCACATCATAATTTTTCGGCGTGTTCAGTCCCGTGCCCACAGCCGTGCCGCCCAGTGCCAACTCCGATAGGTGCGGCAGCGTATGCTCGATGGCCTTTATCCCAAACGCCAGCTGGGCGGCATAACCGCTAAACTCCTGACCGAGCGTGAGCGGGGTGGCATCCATCAGATGGGTGCGCCCTATCTTCACCACATCGGCCATCTCCTGCGATTTGGCGACCAGCGACTGCTGCAGGTGACGCAGCCCGGGCAGGGTTACCTCTACAATCTTTTTGTAGGATGCAATGTGCATGGCGGTAGGGAACGTGTCGTTGGACGACTGTGACATGTTCACATCATCGTTGGGCTGCAGCGTTTTATCGCCCTCGCCGATCGTTTTTCCGGCCAGCTGATGGGCACGGTTGGCAATCACCTCGTTCACGTTCATGTTGCTCTGTGTGCCCGACCCTGTCTGCCAGATCACCAGCGGGAACTGATCGACATGTTTCCCTTCGAGTATCTCGTCGCACACCCGTGCAATGAGGTCACGTTTTTCCCGCGACAGGACTCCCAACTCATGATTGGCATAGGCAGCCCCTTTTTTAAGGTATGCAAAACCTTGGATGATCTCCGCCGGCATCGATGCCGGCGGCCCGATTCTGAAATTGTTGCGCGACCGCTCCGTCTGCGCTCCCCAAAGCTTGTCGGCCGGGACTTTCACCTCTCCCAGGGTGTCTTTTTCAATTCTGTAATCCATAATATGTGTTGTTTACTGTTTATATCATACTTCCTGTCTTATACACTCTTCAAAAATACGAAATAAACGCTGAAAAAAAACATATTTTTCGCACAACCATTAACATACTGATAAAAAGAGAATTATTCATTAGAGCAAGCCGGGGCACTCTTACGGGCAAGGGGGAAACAGGTAAGCTTCAAACTGTAAAGTTTCACCACGTTGTTAATGGAATTACTCCCCCTTCCTTTGCGAAGGGAGCGTAGCGACCAAAGCAAAGGAAGGGGGAGTTTCCCGATTAAATGATAACTTGCTTAATTTTGTAATCTCTAAAAAACAAAAATATGAAGCAAGAGTACCACTCAAACGCGACGACGAATATACATATTCGTTTTGACATAAACAGAAGCGATTATACAAATTTGATGCTCGCAAACAAATTTGGGATTTCTGAACCAACGGTTAGTAAATGGAAAAATAGAGAAAATTTTGAAGACAAAAGCTCAAGACCGCATACGATCCATTATGCATTGAATGATTTTGAGAAAACACTCATTTCATCAATAAGAAGGT
Organism: Proteiniphilum sp.; assembly: GCA_039683155.1. GTDB lineage: Bacteria > Bacteroidota > Bacteroidia > Bacteroidales > Dysgonomonadaceae > Proteiniphilum. The sequence continues at coordinate 702 of JBDKRY010000009.1, read as the reverse complement.
CAACATGGTTACCTTTAGATGAAGTACTGGAGATGGTTCTGCCAACTAATCCCGGTATCACAAGAAGTGTTGTTTATAGAACTTTTGTTCATGAAGGAATAAATAAAGTACCCGAAAAAGAGAAAGACAAAGCAAAAAAGTTTAAAGAATATGAACCTGGTTATTTGCATGTAGATGTAACTTATTTGCCGAAATTTGATGGTGTAAAATACTATCTTTTTGTTGCAATAGACAGGGCTACAAGAACCATGTATTGTGAAATGTACGATGCTAAAACATCTGAAAATGCTGAAGATTTTATGAACAAATGTTTAGACTTTTTCCCGTTTGGAATTACGCATGTTCTCACTGATAACGGTCTTGAATTTACTAACAAATTAATAAAATCTAAAACGGGACATTATTGTCTAAAACCCTCTAAATTAGATGTTGTATGTGATGAGAATAATATTGAACACAGGCTTACTAAACCTTCAACTCCGAAAACAAACGGTATGGTTGAAAGAGCAAACGGAACTATAAAAAATAACACGATTAAAATTACCGAATACAATAATAAGGATGAAATGCAAAAAGACCTATTAAAGTTTTTGATGTATTACATACTTTATAGAAGACATGGAAGTTTGAGAAAAGAGCTTAATGTGAAAACACCTTTTAATGCTATTGAAAAATGGTTTGAAATTAAACCAAAAATATTTT
>JBDKRY010000008.1:0-6008 GCA_039683155.1 Proteiniphilum sp. | reverse complement strand
TTGTTGATCAACAGCATGTGGAATTTTGAATCTGTATATCTGTATATCTGTATATCTGTATATCTGTATATCTGTATATCTGTATATCTGTATATCTGTATATCTGTATATCTGTATATCTGTATACCAGTACACCTACATACCTGCATCCAAAAGTACAAAAATAGTTTCCCCCGGCAAAAACATAACATTAAGTTTGTTATCTTTGTGAAAAGGTAGGATCACACGAAACGTGGTAAAAGTATGTCTGTGAACACTACTAACCTATCTGACAATGTGGTAAAGTGGATCACCATAAACGTGATAAATGTATGTCCCGACAATGTCCCTTATGTGGAGAGAATAAACCGGAAGAAGCGCTGTTTTGTAAAGATTGCGAGAAGAAGATCCGCACGGATTACGAGGTTGAGCTTCCCGTGTCCCGAAATGAAAAAGGGGTACCGGTTCCCGGTAATAAGTCGGTTGCAGAGGATGTCCTGTTCCCCAATGAAAAGCCGGTTGCAAATGACAAGCCGGTTCTGTCAGCTTCGGAAGAAACAGCGATAACAGAGAAAGCGGAAGGAGCGTCTACACTCAGCGTGGCCGGTGCTGAGCAGAGAATCGATTCATCTGTTGCGAAAACAAATGGCCCCCTTGTCGTTGATGGGGATAACATGAGTGATACACCTAAAGCAGATAACGATGACAAGGTGGAGCCGGCGCATCAACCCCGAAAGAAAAAAGCCGGAAAGACTTTTCTAGGGATTACCCTGTCAGTTGTTCTTCTGGTGGTTGCTTTTTTTGTGTACAACGAAACGATACGCAAAGACAACCTCGATCGAAGCAGCTGGGATGCAGCACTGAGCGTCAACTCGGTGGAAGGGTATCTCACTTATATGACATTGCATCCACGAGGGGCTCATTTTGAGGAAGCACAGGCTAAACTGATGAGCCTCAAGGCGGATGAAGCAGCGGACTGGGAAATATTGAAAGCAACAGATAACATCTCTGCATTGCGCGATTTTCTGCAACAGCACCCGGAAAGTCCGTATAGCTCATTGGTAAGGATCCGTCTCGACTCGTTGACCTGGATGGGCGCACTGAAGACGAACACAGCCGCCTCCTATTCCGATTATATTCTGTTGGCTGAAAGCGGCGACTTTAAGGGAGAGTATCACACGATGGCGGAAACACGTTATGAAATGCTCTTCCAGTCTTATCCCGTAGATGAAGCCGTACTCGACAGTATCCGGCGGACTGTGAACGGGTTCTACGCTGCTCTTTCAACGGTGGATCATGATGGCATAAGGCGATACCTGGCGCCGGCGGTCACCCGCTTTTTTGATTCAGACAGCGCCACCCGTGAAAGAATCATCGGCGAGCTGCTTCTTACAGCTGCCCGGACGCAAGAGGCGACCCTTCAATTTGCTCCCGAACTGAATAGTGTACAATATGAAAAAACCTTGAGCGATGCGTACAAAGTAAATGTGCCGCTTACCAAATCATATGTGAAAGAAGGCGTTGTGGAGCAGGTTCCCGCTTATATTGTACATCTTGAATTAAATCCTATCTTTCAGATTATCAGTATATATGAAACAAAACCATACCCCGGTGCGCCCTGAGTGGTTGATAATGACTTTTTGTTTGTTTACGCAGTAAATTATGCAATTCCAACTAACATCTGAATACAAACCTACCGGAGATCAGCCGGAGGCCATCAAATCACTGGTCGAGGGACTCCGCCAGAAAGTCCCTTATCAGACACTGCTCGGGGTGACCGGATCGGGCAAGACCTTCACCATAGCCAACGTGATCGCGCAGCTCAACAAGCCCACGTTGGTGCTGAGCCACAACAAGACGCTGGCGGCACAGCTGTACACTGAGTTTAAAGGTTTTTTTCCACACAATGCGGTGGAATACTTCGTTTCCTATTACGATTATTATCAACCCGAAGCCTATATACCCTCTACCGATACCTATATCGAGAAGGATCTCTCTATCAACGACGAGATCGAAAAGCTCCGGCTTGCGGCTACCTCATCCTTGCTGTCGGGTCGAAACGATGTGATTGTGGTGTCGTCGGTTTCCTGTCTCTATGGAATCGGGAATCCGGAAGATTTTCAGAAAACGACCATCGACGTGCGGGTAGGGCAGACACTTGAGCGGGATCAACTGTTGCGGTTGCTGGTAAGCAGCCTTTACTCCCGCAACGAGACGGCCGATTTCAACCGGGGAAACTTTCGGGTGAAGGGCGATACGGTAGATGTGTTTCTGGCCTATCACGACTATATTATCCGGGTAATTTTCTGGGGCGATGAGATCGAGAGTATCGAGTCAGTGGATCCGCTCACCGGCATCACCATGGAGAAGATGGATGCTTACCGCATTTTTCCCGCAAACCTCTTTGTCACCACACAGGAACGTATCAACAGGGCTATAGACGAGATTCAGATCGATCTGGGAAAGCAGGTGGAATTCTTTCAGGAAATCGGAAAACTGTTGGAGGCAAAACGACTCTATGAGCGGGTAACCTACGACGTGGAGATGATCAGGGAGATTGGATACTGTTCCGGCATTGAGAACTACTCGCGCTATTTCGACGGGCGACTGCCGGGAACACGCCCTTTCTGCCTGCTCGACTTCTTTCCGGAAGATTACCTCACCGTCATCGACGAGAGCCATGTGACCATCCCGCAGATTCGCGCCATGTATGGGGGTGATCATTCCCGCAAAATGAACCTGGTGGAATTTGGATTCCGCCTTCCGGCGGCAATTGATAACCGCCCGCTGAAGTTCGAAGAGTTTGAGGCACTCACGCCCGAGATCATCTTCGTGAGTGCCACACCGGCCGACTATGAACTGGAGAAATCGGAAGGGATCGTCGTCGATCAGCTGATCCGTCCTACCGGGTTGCTCGACCCGCCCATTGAGGTACGACCCAGTCTGAATCAGATAGACGACCTGATGGAGGAGATTCAGCAACGGGTGGAGAAGGATGAACGGGTGCTGGTGACCACACTGACAAAACGAATGGCCGAAGAGCTGACAGATTATCTGGCAAACAACAATATCCGGTGCAACTACATCCACTCTGATGTGGAGACGCTGGAAAGGGTGAAGATCATGGACGACCTGCGCAGTGGCTTGTTCGACGTGCTGGTAGGGGTGAACCTGCTGCGGGAGGGGCTCGACCTGCCCGAAGTATCCCTCGTTGCCGTGCTGGATGCCGATAAGGAAGGGTTCCTCCGCTCTCATCGTTCCCTCACACAGACAGCGGGACGTGCAGCCCGGAATGTCAACGGCAAAGTGATTTTTTATGCCGATACGATCACGAACAGCATGCAGATGACCATCGACGAGACCAACCGCCGCCGGGAAAAACAGCTGCAGTATAATGAAGCGCATGGAATCACACCGCAACAAATCAGGAGAGGTCATTCCTCCGCACTGAATAAAGAATATACTTCCACCATGGAAGCAAAAGCGTACGTAGAACCTGATTATTATGCACTGGCGGCAGAACCGCTGAAAGAATACGCCTCAGCCGATGACCTGAAGACAAAAATTGAACAGACCCGCAAGGCGATGCTGGCGGCAGCCAAAAAGCTGGAATTTCTGGAAGCAGCCCCGCTGCGTGACCAGCTGATGATGCTGGAAGAGATGGTGAAAGCTGATGTGAAGATGTGATGATCGTTAAATCAATATATAGAATGAAGACAGACATTGAGATTGCAAGAGAAACACCCCTGAAAAGAATCAAAGATGTAGCGGAAAACATCGGTATACCGCGTGATGAGGTAATCAGTTTTGGGAGACATATGGCAAAAGTGCCTGTCCATCTGATAAATCCTGAGAAAGTAAACCAGAGCAACCTAATCCTGGTGACCGCAATCACGCCCACCAAAACCGGGATCGGTAAGACCACTGTCTCCATAGGTCTGGCACTGGGACTGAACAAAATTGGCAAAAAAGCTATCGTGGCACTGCGTGAGCCCTCACTGGGCCCCGTCTTCGGAATGAAGGGGGGGGCTGCCGGCGGTGGCTATGCCCAGGTGCTTCCGATGGAGAATATCAACCTCCACTTTACCGGCGATTTTCATGCGGTGACCACGGCGCACAACACCATCTCGGCACTGCTCGACAACTATATCTTTCGCGTGCAGGGTACGGGCGACGAGATTAAAGAGGTGCTCTGGAAGCGTGTGCTGGATGTGAACGACCGGAGCCTGCGTTATATTGTAACCGGGTTGGGGCCGGGAAACGGAGTACCCCAGGAAGCCGGGTTTGATATCACTGCCGCCTCGGAGCTGATGGCGATCCTCTGTCTGGCGGAAAATGAAGAAGATCTACGTCGGCGCATCGAAAATATTTTGCTGGGCTATAAACGAAATGGGAAACCGTTTACGGTGAAAGATCTGGGTGTGGCCGGTGCGATTACCGTACTGATGAAAGATGCCATCAATCCCAACCTGGTACAGACTACCGAAAACACCGCGGCATTTGTCCATGGCGGTCCATTTGCGAATATCGCACACGGATGTAATTCGGTGCTGGCGACAAAGATGGCGATGTCATACGGCGATTATGTGGTCACGGAAGCCGGCTTTGGCGCCGACCTGGGCGCAGAGAAATTTTTCAACATAAAATGCCGCAAGAGCGGACTGCGTCCGAAACTCACGGTGATTGTGGTGACGGCACAAGGGCTCAAGATGCATGGTGGCACCCCCGAAAAAGATATCAAGGCACCCGATATCAATGGATTGAGAAAAGGGCTTGGAAATCTGGAGAAGCATCTTGCCAACCTGGCCGCCTTTGGCCAGTCGGTGGTGGTTGCTTTCAATAAATTTGCCTTCGACACACCGTCGGAGATAGAAACGGTGCAGAAGTTCTGTGAAGAGCGGGGCGTATCGTTTGCCATAAACGAGGCTTTTACCCGGGGTGGTGATGGCGCTGTTGAGCTGGCCAATGCAGTGGTGGATGCCATAGAGAACAGGCCGTCGGGAGAATTGATGTTTACCTATGACGAAGAGGACGATATAGAAACTAAACTTACCAGGATTGCGACCAAAATTTATGGTGCACGCGATGTTGTGCTGGGCGAAACCGCGCTCAGGAAGCTCCAGTCGATAGCCGGTACCCCACTCGAAAGGATGCCGGTCTGCATTGCCAAAACACAGTATTCATTCTCTGCCGATCCCAAATGGTATGGTGTGGCGAAGGATTTTCGTTTCAAGATCAACGACCTGGTCATCAATCAGGGATCTGAGTTCATCGTAGCCATTGCCGGTGAGATGATGCGTATGCCGGGCCTTCCTGCCGATCCGCAGGCAACGCGCATCGACATCATCAACGGAGAGATTGAGGGACTGAGCTGAACATTATACCCACATCAGTTCAGACATGATTCCGTCTGAGATGAATATGCCTTCCCGGGTCAGTTTCATAATCCCACTTTCGTTGACGAGTAAGCCCTGGTCGGTAAAACGGCGGGCATTGTCTATACAATATTGATATAGCTCCTCACCGAAACGGCTTTTCAATTCTGTCAGGTAGATGCCCCACATGGTGCGTAATCCGGTAAGGATGAATTCGTTGTATTTTTCGTGTTGTTTCAGTTGTTCTGTCTCCCTCTCCGGTGAGCCCGATTCCATACTTTTGATGTAGCGGTTGAGCGATGCCACGTTCCAGGAACGGTTGTCACCATCGAACGAGTGTGCTGCCGGACCCAGTCCCAGGTACTTTTTATTCTGCCAGTAGGCGGTGTTGTGCCGGGAGAAATAACCTTCTTTGCCAAAAGCAGAAATCTCGTAGTGAATAAATCCTTCCGCCGTGAGACGGTCTATCAGTTTGGAAAACATGGCGGTACTGATTGTTTCATCCAGCGGCTTAATCTTGCCGGCCTTCAGCAGCGCATGCATCCGTGTTTTCTCTTCGTAAATAAGATGATAGGCCGATATATGTTGAATATCCAGTGCAATGGCCTGGTCTAGGTTCTTTTCCCATTTATCCAGGGTCTGACCGGGCAGGCC
>JBDKRY010000007.1:0-6501 GCA_039683155.1 Proteiniphilum sp. | reverse complement strand
TTCCACATCTGATCCGTAATCCACACTTACGGTCTGATCTACGCGGCGTGTGGCCTGCGTATTATAATTGATGATGTTCCCGGTAGAAAGGGGGCCGTTTGGAATATGAATGGTCTTGTTGTCGAACGTAATAAGGGTGGTATAAAGAATACCTACGGATTGCACCTTTCCGGCCACATTCTGTGCCTCAATATAATCGCCGCCCCTGAATGGCTTGTTGAATAGCAACATAACTCCGCCGGCAAAGTTGGCCAGATTGTCTTTCACAGCCAAACCCAAAGCCAGCCCTACTGATCCGATCAGTGCAGCGAGAGAAACAGTTTTTGTTCCTACGATATTGATGATCAGAATAATAAGTATCGCAAAAAGTGTGATTCTTAAAATATTTATCAGGAAGCTGCGCAGCGCAATATCTTCAATTCTTTTTTCAAACACCTTTCTGAAAAATCCGGCAATACGTTTTATCATCCACTTTCCCACATAGAACATGAGCAGGGCGATCAGCAACTTTCCAATAAAATCGATGCTGCCGGTAATGAACTGATCAAACAACTCTTCAAAACGACCGCTTTTAATCAGTTCCGCAGCCGTAGTTTGTTGCGCTTCTGCCGGCAATACATTGAGTGAGTCTGCGTTCGAAGCGAAAATCTCAGATGACATATTTAATTTATTTCTTTTTTTAAGGATGACGCGACAAAGATAAATATTTTTGATTAAATTTGTTGCTTACATTTGCATATCCATGTTGTGTATGAGACTTTTTTTATTGCCGTCTTTCCTGATATTCCTGTTTGCGTCTTCACCGCTATTCGGTCAAAGTTACGAGGAGCTGGTCGGGCAATCTGCCGCATATATTGAGGATAATCGGTTAGACAGTGCCGTTGTGTCGTTGCAAAAGGCGATGTCACTGGAGCCGGCGAACGAAAATAATCCCGTTCTTTTGCTGAACCTGGGTATATTACAGCGTCAGCTGGGTTTGTTCGACGATGCCTATATCTCCTTCACGGCATCCATGGCCAACAATCCCGTGCCTGAGCTGGTTCTTCATAACAGGGCCTCCCTGTTGTGTGACATGGAGAGATTTGGTGAGGCTATGGAAGATTACGATATCATCATCCGTCGTTATCCTGACAATGTGGAGGCTTATTACCGGAGAGGATTGTTGTTCCTCGAACAACACAACAGAACGAAAGCCGAAGCCGATTTTAGAGCATCGGAACAGATTGATCCCGATAATCTGTACACCAGGTTGAGCAAAGCATTGATATACAAGTTAGATGACAACTGGGACGCCGCCGAAAAAATCTATACAGCCCTCATACAGTCGGAGCAGCAGGTTGATCCCGTTTTTTATATGAATCGTGCGGAGTGTTACGTGAACAGTGATCAGATATTTAAGGCATCCGCCGATCTTCGTGCAGCAGAGGACTCACAGAAAGATAATCCTTACTTTTATTTTCTGCGCGGTAGGGTGCGGTATGAACAATTCGACAAAGTAGCTGCCAAGGCAGATTTTAAAAAGGCCAAAGAATTGGGATATGATGCTGCTCTTGTGGAGGAGTGGCTAAAAAAAACAGAAAAATAATAGGGAGTGATTATCCGTAGTATGTCCTAAAATCACCTATGTGTACACCCGGCGAGAATCGAACTCGCATCGTCGGAACCGGAATCCGGTATTCTATCCATTGAACTACGGGTGCATGGTGTACTGGTTACCTGAAGGAGGCGTTGTCCCATGTCAATACCACAGAATCGCTTTTCAGCAAAGGCTTTAATTCTTCAATCTGGGCTTCGGTCAGTCGATCTTTGTAGTGGAACATCAGTGTTAAATCTGTTCCTTTTTCATTGAACGCAGCCGAGATCGGATAAATATCCGGCAAAGATACGGCATATTTGTCATTTTCCGACATCTTTCGGGAAGAATTAAAGAAAATTTCCGCTGAAACATCCGGCAGGAAAGCTTCGCTGTTCAGTTTCTTCCAATCAGAGGTATAGAAGGACAGATGACTGTCGCATACATCCCCACAAACGGTCTTAATCAGGCAAACAATCACGGAATCGTTACCCATCTGCAGCAACTTCAATTGCGTTGTCCCGATATCGGATGTTTTTATTTGCAGGTAATCGTCGCTTTGTGACACCTTCTGTATCTCGCCCAGCGGGTAGGGAACAGCGGTCCTGCCCGAATCCACCAGCAGCATGGTTTTGTTGCCTTCCGAAACGCCCGGCAGGAGTTCGGCCGGCATCGATTTAAAAAGATCACCGACAGTCTGTGCGTGTGTGATGGCTGAGAAAAACAGCAAAAAGAAAAAAAATGATTTCCGCATAAGTTTATTTTATTTTATATTCAATCTTGCATATACCCGGTCACCTTTGTTCCCAGGACAGGTGCATGATAACACCCCACTTTTTGGATATTGGCAATATCGCGCGTTCCATTTATGGTTATACGCAGTTTAGAGGGAGTTACATCGTCGAACCGGAGAATCCGCTTATAGCCGATGGTGGACCCTTCTGTCAGTTTTACCCATTCATCGTTTACATACCCTTCCACGGTAAACATTTCCACACGTTGTCCTTTGCGAATATCTTCCTGCAACATAATTGTGTTAACTGTTTCGCCTGGTATGAGATTTTATTCTCTGGATGCACCCGATCGCGCCTTCCAGAGCATTTCACCGTCAATAAGCTTGTCGTTGTTAAACATATTGCCGATGTAGGCACCAAACTGCCTGAGCCGCTCCACATCCACCTCGTGCAACCGGCCTCTGGTATCGGGCGGCACATTGAGCAGGAGTACCGAATTCATGCCCACCGACTGAAAATAGATATCGATGAGCTGAGAAAGTGTTTTCACCTGATGATCCTGTTCGGGATGATAAAACCATCCCGGACGAATGGATACGTCCACTTCCGATGGATACCAGTAGATCGTCTGTGCCCGCTCAATGAGGTTACGGCTGCCAAGATCATCTGAAGTGGGGGAGATATCCAGTCGTTTGTTTTCGATTGCTATGGCTTCGCTGATGTCGGGCTGCAGCGGTGTCACACTCCACTCCGTTTCCCTTCCAAGTCCGTTTTCGTTACCCACCCAGCGCACATCGTCACCCATGATGGCTTTCACGGCAGCCGGCTGCAGGCTGTCTATCACGTGGTAAAAACGTGCCCAGTCGTATTCCTGTACCTTTCCATTGTGTCCTTCACCGTTGGCACCATCAAACCAGACTTCGTGCACTTCGCCGTAGTTGGTCAGTAATTCGGTAAGCTGCTCTGCAAACAGGGCATTATACCGGGGCGAATCGCCGTAGCTTTCTGCATTCCGATCCCATGGAGAGAGGTACACCCCAAACTTCATCTTGTATTTGTCGCATGCATCCTTCACCTCTCTCACCACATCGCCCTGTCCGTTGCGCCAAGGCGAGGAGGCTACGGAATGATTGGTGGTATGCGTGGGCCAAAGGCAGAAACCGTCGTGATGCTTGGCTGTCAGAATGAGCAGTTGAAAGCCTGCTTCCTGCAGGGAGGATACCCATTGTTCGGCGTCGAAATCAGTGGGATTGAACAGTGCGGGATTTTCCGATCCGTCGCCCCACTCACTACCGGTAAAGGTGTTCATCCCAAAATGAATGAAAGCAGTCAGCTCCAATTGTTGCCATTCATACTGTCGTTGCGTGGGTACCACATAGGCGGCCAGCTTCACTTTTTGATCGGAAGTTAAAATATGCGGGAAAGTCAGTTTTTTCTCAAAATAGGTGTTGGCTCTCTGGCTGCATCCGGAGAGAAGCAACACAGAAAGCAATAATCCTGGAAAAATAATTCTTCTCATAAGCGGCAGTTTTGATGGAAACAGATAAACGTAAAGGCTCATTTTCCGTATTTTTTGGTTTACCCTGATGGACAAAGTTAGTGTTTTTCATGCAATATCAAACAAAAAAGGCCACCCTTTTGGGATGGCCATAATAGATTCTCCTCAATTCCTTATTGATTGGGAGCAACTTCTTCAATCACCTGATTCAGTGTATCGGCAGCAGCAGCTTCAGCAGCTTCGATGACAGCCTGGATGCTGTCAGCCTGAACTCTTGCAATGCTGTCTAACCTGGCTACTTCAGCAAGACTGTCTTGTCTGGCTTTTTCAGCTTTTTCCTGTGCATTGTTGCATGAAACAAAACCTAATGTTGCTACTACGGCAACCATTAATAGTACTTTTTTCATCCTTAAAAATTTTAAACGATAAATAATTTATTTCAATAAATTAGACGTTTTCCCTGCAATGATATATCGTCACCAAAGTTACCGCTACTCATACGCTTAAGGAAAATGTTCCTTTGAAAAACAGTACAAAATTAAATCAAAAATATGTTTTATAACATAATCCGTGGAAATATTATAGTTAAATAATATTAATCATCTGTTGCTCTTGCAGATTCGTGCGACAGATATTTTTTTAAAGGAAATTTCAGACAGGGAACGTTCAATCATGAAATGTTCTAAATATCAAATTATCAGAACGTTTCTATTATCACCCGAAATCGATCAACTGTAGAGAAAACGCTTGATACTTTTCATGGGTGTTTTCGCAAATTCTTTGTCTACAATTTCTATCGCGGAGATTTTTTCATACTGAGCTACTGATTTATTCAGGGTATCTTTGTGCTCATTCATGATCATTTCAAGTTTTTCACGGCTGAGGTTGTCGGCTGTGACCGCTGCCATATCGGGATAAACCAATGCCACCAGTTTGTATTCACGTAAAACAACCATACTCTCTGCAATATAGGGCAGATTGGTCAATTTCGATTCAATCTCTTCGGGGTACACGTTCTGACCGTTAGCTGTCAGAAGCATTGTTTTCAGTCGTCCTTTGATAAACAGGCGCCTGCCCTTCATGATCCCCAAATCGCCTGTTTTGAGCCATCCGTCATCGGTAAAGGCCGCCGCTGTCGCTTCGGGGTTCTTATAGTAGCCTTTCATCACGTTTTCTCCGCGTACCTGAATCTCACCCGGTATTTTTTCAGGATCAACGGAATCAATACGTGCTTCCATGATTTCTTCCAGCACTGAACCGCATGACGTGGGTACAAACGCATCATGGTGATCGTAAGAGATAAGCGGGGCGCACTCCGTCATCCCGTATCCCATGGTGAACGGAAATTTTATTTTGTGAAAAAATGCTTCCACTTCTGCATTGAGTGCCGCGCCCCCAATGATAACTTCCCGGAAGTTTCCTCCCAATGAGGTCATAAGCGACTGTTTAATCTTGTGTAAGATAAGCTTGTTGATGCCCGGAATCCTTAAGAGCACCTTTACAATGGGTTTATCAATGACAGGGAGTACCTTCTTTTTGTAAATCTTTTCAAGGGTAAGCGGAACGGTGATGATGAGTTTTGGCTTTACTTCCTGCAGGGCGTGAATAAGATTCTGCAGAGTGGGAATCACTCCCAGCAGCGTGATGTGCACCCCGACAGAGAGGGCATAGAGAAAATCAAACGCGCAGCCATACACATGGGCCATGGGCAAAAAAGCCAGGGTTCGTTCTCCGGTGAAGAGCAACCGGAGTTTTTTACCGTAGGTGACATTTCCGGCAAAATTATTCGCCGTAATCATCACACCTTTGCAGAATCCGGCTGTTCCGGAGGTATAATTTAGGCATACGACCTCCTCGTTGGGCAGGTCGGCATATTGGATATCTTCTTTGGTAAACCCTTCCGGATACCGGCGGCTGAATATTTCGTCGAGAAAATTTACCTTATCTTTGGTGGCATCATCGCCCTTCAGAAGGGAGAATGCCGGTATTTCAAACACCGGAATGGTCACATTCTCAGCGGGGAGTGTGTTCCACAGTGAATTGTTGATGAACAACAGTTTTGAATCGGAGTGCCGGATGATATGCGTGATGCTTTCCGGAGTGAATTCATGCAGGATGGGTACAATGATCGCGCCGTACGTGATGGTAGCCATAAACACGATAGCCCAGGAGGAATGGTTTTTACCGACCAGGGAGATTTTATCTCCTTTTTCGATACCCAGTTCCGAGAAAAGCAGATGAAGCTTCGCAATCTCCCGGGCCAGTTCTCCGTAGGTATATGAAGTTCCCTCTTTATAGTCGGTTAACGCGGGAAGGTCCCAGTTTTTTTTGAAACTATCTTCATACAGCTTGATAAAATTCTGTTGAATCATGAATCCATACTTCTGCTTATTTTGAGTAAATTTAATACCTAAAAGTTGAATCTCAAAGAAAAAATGGCAATAAATACGCGTAAAATTGTAATTTTGTATTCTGGCTCACATAATCATTTATCCACAAGTCGTTCGGATGATTTATCACAGCAGACGTGTCCGGTGCGGCAATACTATACGTATGATCGATCAATCAGTTTTTCAAAATAAAACGGCAGCCTATTATACTCTGGGCTGCAAGCTCAATTTCGCGGAGACATCGGCCATTGGCCGGCAATTGTTGCATGCCGGTGTAACACGCGCCAGAAAAGGACAGCTGGCTGA
>JBDKRY010000006.1:0-14695 GCA_039683155.1 Proteiniphilum sp. | reverse complement strand
CTATATTACAGCTGACGACCTGACCTTTGTGGCTTCCGACGGTCATAAGCTGGTGCGCGTAACGACAACAGAAGCAAAGGGTGAGGGACGCTCCTCGTTTATTCTGCCAAAAAAACCGGCAAACCTGTTAAAATCACTTCTTCCGAAAGAGACAGGCACCGTGGAAATCACCTTCGACGAAAACAACGCTTACATCACCATGTCTTCCTATAAGATGGTATGCCGTTTTGTTGAAGGGCGTTATCCAAACTATAACTCGGTGATACCGCAAAATAATCCGAATATAGTCACACTCGATCGTCTCGCACTACTCAACGCCCTCAGGCGTGTGGCCGTTTTCTCTAATCCGTCAAGCAGCCTTGTGAAGCTGCAGCTCTCGGAAGAAAAGATTGTGGTTTCGGCGCAGGACATTGATTTTCTCACCGCTGCCGAAGAGATGATCCCCTGCAACTACGAAGGCAATGTGATGAACATCGGTTTCAAAGCAGCCTTCCTCATCGACATCCTCAATAACATCCCCTCTTCGGATGTACGGATTGAACTTTCCGACCCTTCGAGGGCGGGTCTCATCCTGCCGGTGGATAAAGAGGAAAACGAAGAGATGCTGACGCTGCTTATGCCGATGATGTTGAATGACTAACCCAATCCCGCATGCAATTAAACCTCAAAAACCCATTGGTCTTTTTTGATCTGGAGACTACCGGAATAAACATCACCCATGATCGCATTGTAGAAATATCTTTCCTGAAAGTACATCCTAACGGAAAAGAAGAGGTTAAATCGCGCCGCATCAATCCGGAAATACCTATTCCGCCGCAGGCAACAGCCATTCACGGCATCACGAACGATGACGTGAAAGATTGCCCCACTTTTAAACAGGTTGCCCGTTCACTCGCCGATCAGCTGGAAGGATGCGATCTGGCCGGCTTCAATTCCAGTCGTTTTGATGTGCCGATGTTGGCGGAAGAGTTTCTTCGTGCCGGCGTGGATTTCGACATGAGCAAGCGTAAGTTTGTGGATGTGCAGATTATTTTTCATAAAAAAGAACAACGCACCCTGGAGGCAGCTTATACATTTTATTGTGATAAAAAACTGGAGAATGCCCACTCTGCCGAAGTCGATGCCGTTGCCACGTATGAAGTGCTGAAATCACAACTCGACCGTTACCCGGATCTGGCCAACGACATAGAGGTGCTGTCGAAAGAATATTCGAGCTTTAACAACAACGTGGATTTTGCCGGAAGGATCATTTTCAATGAAGAAGGAGTAGAGGTCTTCAATTTCGGAAAACACAAGGGTAAACCGGTATTACAGGTACTTAAAAATGAGCCCGGTTATTACAGCTGGATGATGGATGGTGATTTCCCATTGAATACCAAGCAGGTACTTACCAAAATACGATTAAAAGAATTAAACGGATAATCCTTACGGCATGCCACGCTTCTTTGTAACCCTTTCATACAATGGCAGGAACTATGTAGGATGGCAGATTCAGCCCAACGGTACAAGTGTGCAGCAGGTGATGCAGGATGCACTGTCCGTCATTCTTCGTGAAAGCGTGCAAATAGTAGGCGCGGGAAGAACTGACGCGGGAGTACACGCCCGCAGGATGATTGCTCATTTCGATTGGGATGGTGGTGCTTTTTCTCCCGGTGACCTGGTTTATAAACTCAATAATTTTTTACCCAAAGACATATCGGTTTCGGATATCCGGCCGGTGAAAGCCGATGCGCATGCCCGTTTCAGTGCACTCTTGCGCACTTACAGCTATCATATTACCACCCAAAAAGATCCTTTCCTTCACGAGTTAACGTATCGTGTACACTTTCATCCCGATGTACAGCGGATGAATGCATTGTGTGAGGTATTGAAGAAATACAGTGATTTTACCAGTTTCAGCAAGCTGCATACCGATGTGCAAACAAACCTTTGCAGGATTGAATCTGCACGATGGGAGAAAAAAGGAGATCATCAGTATCTGTTTACCATTACGGCAGACCGTTTTCTGCGGAATATGGTGCGCGCTATTGTAGGTACGTTGCTCGATGTGGGCAGGGGACGAATTGATGAGCGTGACTTGCGGCGCATCATTGAAGCCAAAGACCGCAGTGTGGCAGGAGACTCTGCACCGGGATACGCTCTTTTTCTGGAAGATGTGGTGTATCCCGATGATATCTGGTTATGACGAGGGGAGTCTCCTTCTTCCGGTGATCAGTCGTTCATGGAGAGCAGAAACTCTTCGTTGGTCGATGTGCGTCTCAGGCGATTTAACAGGAACTCCATGGCCTCCACCGGATTCATATCCGACAGGAAATTGCGGAGTACCCACATGCGGTTGAGTGTCACTTCGGAGAGGAGCAGATCGTCGCGACGTGTACTTGAGGCGATGATATCCACCGACGGGAAGATACGTTTGTTGGAAAGTCTGCGGTCGAGCTGCAGCTCCATGTTACCTGTTCCCTTAAATTCTTCGAAAATCACATCATCCATCTTCGAGCCGGTGTCGGTAAGTGCCGTAGCAATGATGGTGAGTGAGCCGCCATGTTCGATGTTACGGGCAGCACCGAAAAAACGTTTCGGTTTGTGTAGCGCGTTGGCATCCACACCCCCGGAGAGTACCTTCCCCGATGCGGGTTGTACGGTGTTGTAGGCTCGTGCCAGACGGGTAATGGAATCCAGCAGGATCACTACGTCGTGTCCGCATTCCACCAGACGACGGGCTTTGTTGAGCACGATCTCGGCAATCTTTACATGACGGTCGGCAGGCTCATCGAACGTGGAAGCAATCACTTCAGCTTTTACACTGCGTTCCATATCGGTCACCTCTTCAGGACGTTCATCAATGAGCAAAATAATCATGTATACCTCCGGATGATTATCAGCAATGGCATTGGCAATATCTTTAAGCAACATGGTCTTACCGGTTTTGGGTTGTGCCACGATCAGGCCGCGCTGTCCTTTACCAATGGGAGAGAACATATCTACAACACGACAGGAAAGGTTGTCGTTGTGCCCTTTTGTCAGATTGAATTTTTCGTTGGGAAACAACGGTTTCAGGTGATCGAACGGTACGCGGTCGCGCACATCATCCGGCGTACGGCCGTTGATACTATCTACCTTCACCAACGGGAAAAATTTCTCCCCTTCTTTGGGGGGACGAATGGGGCCTTCCACCACATCGCCCGTCTTCAGCCCAAAAAGACGGATCTGTGACTGGGAGACGTAGATATCGTCGGGTGATGACATGTAGTTGTAATCGGAAGAACGCAGGAATCCATATCCGTCAGGCATGATCTCCAATACGCCCGAGGCAGTTAAAATGCCGTCGAAGTCATAGGCGGAATCTTTTTCTTTTTGCGACTGAGGTTGATTTTGCGGCTGAGGTTGGTTCTGGTTGGGGCTCGGGGTTTGATGCTGTGTTTTGCCTTGCTGTGCCTGTGGCTGTTGTTTGGGTTGCAGCGGAGAGGGAGCCAGTAAGTCCATCAATGAAACTTTTGCGCCTGCTGCGGGTGCCTCCCTGCCGGTTACTGCAGATGCTTCCGCTGAAGGATCTTCGGCTATCACAGGAGGCAGCGTCACGGGTGCAGGTGCGCTCTTTTTTTCTTCATTTCTGTGTTTGGATGAGCGGAAAACGAGTTGAATGGGTTTTCCGGGAGTTTTGGAATCAGCCTGGGGCGCTTCTGCTTTTTCGGTCACCCCTTTATTGTCGGTGATCTCTTTCCTGTCGGTTGTTTCATTCTTTTCTGGTGCTTCTTCAACCGGCACTTTTACCATCTCGGGTTTTGCAACAACCTCGGGCTTTGCCACGACCTCGGGCTTTGCCTCTTCTTTTTTTACCAGCTTAGGTCTGTCGGTGGCGACCACCGTTTGTGGTTGCCCTTTGGAACTATCTGGTTCTTTTTTTGTCGATTCATCCGCATTGGATTTCACTTTCCTGCCGGCAGCTTTATTTTTCTGGTTCATTGGCTTTTCGGTACGGTTTCTACCGCTGTAGTTTTGTTTCGTCCCTGTGTCGGCTGTTGGTTTTTTGGTTTCGGGTATTGCTTGCTCATCCAATATTTTGTAGATGAGTTCTTCTTTTTTATACGCGTCCGGGCGTCTTATGCCCATTTCTTTGGCAAGGACC
Source organism: Proteiniphilum sp. (assembly GCA_039683155.1). Classification (GTDB taxonomy): domain Bacteria; phylum Bacteroidota; class Bacteroidia; order Bacteroidales; family Dysgonomonadaceae; genus Proteiniphilum. The sequence continues at coordinate 10,569 of JBDKRY010000006.1, read as the reverse complement.
CGTAATTCTGTGGTAAGCTTTTCATTAAGCTCAAAAATGTTATAAGCCATGTAGATCTATTGAAATTCGTTATGGATTTTGAAAAAATGCTGTTACTGAATCATGCCCGACCAAGGTGATAGATGCATGGCACCTTCTTTTCAGCAAAAAAACGGCCGGAGATAATTTGTTTTGAAATGAATTTGTATTTGTAAATGATTAACAGTAGAATGAGTTAATGTACTGTTGAAGATTCGGTGACAAAGGTAGTGTTTTTTTTGAATTTGCAGAATATCTTTCAAAGTTTTTTTACATACCCTCCATATTCAACTTATTGGAGGTGCTGACTCTTCTCTCCAATTCGTTCTTGTACAGCAGCGATCTTCTTCTGTCGAGTGAATTGGGACCGGTGGACTGAACAAAAAGATCGTTCGCGAGTTTTGCCCACTCCAGTGCCTGTGTCATATCGTCCATCATCTCGCAGGCCAGTGCAATGTTATGCGCTGCTTTGGCTTTTTCCATTTTACCGGAGCGGCTATGATAAAAAGCTTCCCATTTTTCAATTGCATTTGCCCAGTCTGCACCTTTGGCAAAAGCTTCTCCCGCGCGCATCAATGCGTTGGGGAGGGTATAATACCATCTGTCCTGCATTTCCCAGTGCGGAGCTAAGACATAGGTCATCTTTTCGGCAGCTCTCACCGCCAAAAGTTTCATCGCCTCTTTACGCGAGGGAAGCATGGCCTCGGCATACGCCAGCTCATCCTGAATGTCAAATCCTTCCCAGCGCATGCTGTCGTTATATTGTATGGCCGGGATCTTTCCTTCCATGGTGGGCAAATAAACCCTCAGGATGGAGTGTATCCTTCCGGTCATATCGCCGTATGTATATCCCAGTTGCCGGAATTGTTCCCTCTTCGTTGTCTGGATGAGCAATTTATCGAGCGAGATGACAGCATCCACACCGATCTTGTTTTTTATGTCGTTCATCTTCTCCGGGGTGAGCGGTCGTTCCTGAAAAAAATTGGTATCACTCCTTAAAGGTTCAGGATAAAACAGAACCCTTTGAAAATAATCTTCTTCATTCAGAAATTGTGTCAGTGCTTCCGTATAATAAATAGCGACACTGTCGGAGGAGGCTTTCGTTCTTTCCCTGTCGGTGCGTCCAATGAGTTGTGTTTCATGTCCTATGTCGTCGGGCTGTGTCACCACATTGTTCACCACCGCCAGCGAGAGCACGTGTGAAGGTAATGTAACCTGAGCCGGCTCGCGGGTTTCCACTGTCAGGTACTTGATGCCTGCACAACTGCCCAAAAACAGTCCTGCTGCCGTCACAATCAGAAAAGGTGATATTTTTTTCATTTGATTCATGTATTTTTCATTTACAAAGATATCACATTTTATAAACATATTTGCTTCTCCAACTGTTTGCTCCACGTTTTTGATTTTTTTTAGAAAGTTTATTTTCTCATGGCTGACTTGGTAAAATTTATGTATATTTGCAGGCTCAATTGATAACGTCTTTTTCCCGCGATCACATAAGAGACAAGCTTTCGGTTCTTATGTGTCTTCCACGTCCAGAAAAAGCGCAATATTAATATCTAAAAGAAACAAACTAAACAGACCACAATGGCTTTTAACATTATTGTGTTGGCTAAGCAGGTTCCCGATACGCGCAATGTTGGGAAAGATGCAATGAAAGCCGACGGAACTGTGAACAGGGCAGTGCTGCCTGCAATTTTTAACCCCGAAGATTTGAATGCATTGGAACAAGCGCTGGGGATCAAGGATCAGTTTCCGGATTCCCGGATCACGGTGCTGACAATGGGCCCGGGACGTGCTGCCGATATTTTACGGGAAGGGTTGTTCCGCGGTGCGGATGACGGCGTATTATTGACCGACAGGGCTTTTGCCGGTGCTGACACACTTGCTACTTCGTATGCCTTGTCCAAGGCAGTTCAAAAAATTGGAAAATATGACATCATTTTCGCGGGGCGTCAGGCTATCGATGGTGATACGGCGCAGGTTGGACCACAGGTCGCCGAAAAGCTGGGAATCCCGCAGATCACCTATGCCGAAAATATCGAAACAATAAGCAGCAGTCGCATCACTGTTAAACGACGACTCGATAACGGGGTGGAGGTGGTGGAATGCCCGCTTCCGGCGGTCATTACCGTGAATGGTTCAGCCCGTCCCTGTCGGCCCCGAAATGCAAAGCTGCTGCAAAAGTACAAACATGCCAGGACCGTGACCGAGCGGCAGGTAGAAAACCTCGACTACATCGATATTTACAGCAGTCGTCCCTATCTGAACCTCACCGAATGGAGCGTGGCTGATGTGGATGCCGATCCGGTACAGTGCGGGCTCTCTGGTTCTCCCACCAAAGTGAAAAAGATCGAGAATGTGGTCTTTCAGGCTAAAGAGAGCAAACAACTCACCGACAATGATGTTGACATTGATGAGATGATGAGAGAACTGATAGAAAATCACACGATTGGATAAAGAATTAATAAATGAACTATTTCTTTTAGCCAAATGAACAGAAGACAAGCTTGCTTTGTATGATGTCATGGCGAGAAATAGGCTAATTTTTGAGAATCAAAAATGAACAACTTATTTGTATAGTTGGAAATTGAAGAGGGCACGGTAGCCGATGTAAGCCTGGAACTACTCACCAAGGGACGCTCACTGGCCAACCAGCTGGACTGCAAAATCGAAGCCATTGCAGCCGGCGCAAACCTCGACGGAGTAGCCCGGCAGGTTTTTCCATACGGGGTGGATGTGCTGCATATCTTCAAAGACGAACGCTTGTCGCCTTACACCACCATGCCGCATACCTCCATCCTGGTGGAGCTGTTCAGAAAAGAGCAACCGCAAATATGTCTGATGGGCGCCACCATCATCGGGCGCGACCTGGGTCCCCGTGTGTCGTCGGCGCTGGGCAGCGGACTCACGGCGGATTGTACCGCACTTGAGATAGGAGACCACGCAGAAAAGAAAACAGGCAAAATCTGGAAGAACCTGCTATACCAGATTCGCCCCGCCTTTGGAGGGAACATCGTAGCGTGGATCGTCAACCCTGAACACCGTCCGCAGATGGCGACGGTGCGCGAAGGGGTCATGAAAAAAGAGATCTACGATCCCTATTATAAAGGTGAAGTCGTGGAGCATACGGTCAGTGATTATGTGAAAGAGGAAGATTTTGTCATCTCAATCATCGATCGGCATATCGAAAAATCGAAGGTGAACATTAAAAATGCCCCCATCATCGTCTCCGGAGGATATGGGGTAGGATCGAAGGAGAACTTCCAGCTGCTCTACCAGCTTGCCGATGTACTGGGTGCTGAGGTAGGTGCCTCGCGTGCGGCAGTGGACGCAGGATTTACGGAGCATGAACGCCAGGTGGGACAAACCGGCGTCACCGTTCGTCCCAAGGTCTATATCGCCTGCGGCATATCGGGACAGATACAACACATCGCCGGCATGCAGGACAGTTCCATCATCATCTCCATCAACAGCGATCCGGGTGCTCCCATCAACGCCATTGCCGATTATGTGATCACCGGCGAGGTGGAGAAGGTAATACCGAAGATGATCAAATATTATCAAAAAAATACCAAATAATTTGTAAGGACGTAGTAATCAGGATTCAGCTAGCCGTCAGTAATCAGCAATCAGCAGTCAGCAGTCAGCAATCAGCAATCAGCAGTCAGCAGTCAGCAATCAGCAGTCAGGGAAAAAACAATAACCAGGGAGCAAGAAAAAAGACCAAACAAACAATCAACGTTAATCAGATATCAACAAACAGTCAACTGACAACTGACAACTGACAACTGACAACTGACAACTGACAACTAAGTACTGAAAACTGATAACTGACAACTGACAACTGACAACTGACAACTGACAACTGACAACTGAGAAATAATTCTTACAACGAATTTCAAAAATATAAGAACATGGCAAATTTTTATACAGATACACCCCAATTCAGGCATCATCTTCAACATCCGCTGATGAAGAGAATTGTGGAACTGAGAGAGCGGAATTACGCAGACAGGGAGACTTACGACTATGCTCCGATCGATTTTGAGGATGCGATGGACAGCTATGATAAAGTGCTGGAGGTTGTGGGTGAGATCTGCGGAGACATTATCGAGCCGAATGCCGAGGAAGTGGATCATAACGGCCCCACTGTGGCTGATGGACGGGTTACTTATGCTGTAAATACCCAGGAAAATCTTAATGTGCTCAACAAAGCTGAACTCATGGGGATGCGCTTTAAACGCAAGTACGGCGGTTTGAACTTTCCGATGGTACCCTACATGATCAGTGCCGATATTGTGAGTCGCGCCGATGCAAGCTTTCAGAATATCTGGATGTTGCAGGACTGTGGTGAGACAATCCATGAATTTGGCGATGAAGAGCAGAAGAACAATTATATTCCGCGTGTGGTGAAGGGAGAGACCATGTCGATGGATCTCACCGAACCTGATGCCGGTTCAGACCTTCAGGCCGTGATGCTGAAGGCCACTTACAACGAACAGGAAAATCAGTGGTACCTGAACGGGGTGAAACGTTTTATCACAAACGGTGATGCCGATATCCACCTGGTTCTTGCCCGCTCCGAGGAGGGAACAAAAGATGCCCGCGGACTGTCGATGTTTGTATACGACAAGAAAAATGGCGGCGTACGAGTACGTCGCATCGAAAATAAGATGGGCATCAAGGGAGCTCCTACCTGCGAACTGGTGTTCAAGAATGCCAAAGCAGAACTTGTGGGCAGCCGCCGGATGGGATTGATCCGTTATGTGATGTCGCTGATGAACGGCGCCCGTCTGGGTATCATGGCCCAGTCAGTAGGCATCTCCGAAGCGGCTACCCGTGAAGCGTACAATTATGCCATTGAAAGACGTCAGTTTGGCAAGGCAATCATTGAGTTTCCGCCGGTATATGAGATGCTGGCGAATATGCGTGCCAAGACCGATGCGTCTCGCAGTCTGCTCTATGAAACCTGTCGTTTTGTGGATATGTACAAGACCCTGGAAGATATTGGCAGGGAGCGCAAGCTTACGCCGGAGGAGAAAGAAGAGATGAAATACTATTCCCGCCTGGCCGACGCCTTTACACCGCTTGGCAAGGGCATGAGCAGCGAGTATGCCAATCAGAATGCTTACGATGCCATTCAGATACATGGCGGCTCGGGATATATGAAAGACTATAAGTGTGAGCGTCTCTACCGGGATGCCCGCATCACCAACATCTACGAAGGTACTACGCAGCTGCAGGTGGTAGCTGCTATCCGCCACGTGACCACCGGCACGTACCTGCAGCGGATCAAAGAGTATGCCGCCATGCCGGTAATCCCCGGATTGGAGCCGCTGAAGAGTGTGTTATCGAAGATGACAGAGATGTATGAAGAATTGGTGGAGACAGTTACAGCACCCAAGGATGAGGAGTATCTCGATTTCCATGCCCGCCGGCTGGTGGAGAGCGCCGGGCACATCATCGCGGGACATTTGCTTCTGCAGGATGCAAACAAAAATCAGGAGCTGTTCCGTCGCAGTGCTGAGGTGTATATCCATTACGGGCGGAACGAAGTGATGAAAAACTACCACTTCGTCACCCAGTCACGCATCGAAGACATGGCTTACTATAAGCCTGATCTGACTGTAACAGAGTAAATCAAACAGGATAAAGGATGAAGAGGGCCCCGGAAAAGGGCCCTTTCCCGTATTATCTTCCCGGCCTGAAAAGCAGTTCAAGCTTGGGTTGTGGACGCATTTTACCGGTAAACATATCGCGCATCCATATCATCCCGCCCTCCACGCCGGTAGTGGGGTTGAACCAGTGCTCCACAGAGCCGCCATAGTAAGGGGTGTTCATCATCGGCATCATCGGCTGCCGCTGTTGGTTATTTCCCTGCCTTACCGGCATCCCTCCGTAGGCATTCAGATACCAGTCGTCATTCAGCCGGTAGCGGCCATGCAGGTCGATCAAGACGGCCGACTGGTGAATGTTGAAATTATTGGCAGCGGTCTGCATATAGGTCAGGCTTCCATCAATCATCAAGCTGGGAGTCAGCATATAACCGGCATCTATTCCTGCATTCCAGTAGGGCAGGGTTCCGAAATCAGAATTGTAACCTCCCCGCAGTCCCACATTCAGTGCAGGTGAAATCGCATATCTTGCGCCTGCATCTAATATAAAATAAGTACCTTTTCCAAACCAGGGTGTTTCCACCAAGCCGAGTGTTGCAGAAGCGTGAAGCAACAGGTTACGGCTCGGCATGGTTGTGGCAATTACTGTGCGGCTTTTTGAATTGATGAAATCAGATGCAACGCCATTCCATTGAATCGCCGGCATTCCGGAATCATGCATCGGACGTTGCGGTGAGAGTGTAAAGCGGTCGTAAGGAGTAAATTGCGGTTGCAGGTTTTCTGTCGGATTCATGCGGGGCAGTTTCAGCAACACATCTCCCGATTTGATTGAATCTGTCTGCATGGGTAGCGGAGCTGCGGTGGTGATATCGTTTTTCAGGCTGTCATGTTTCACGGGTATATCCTGTGCGAACCCTTTCATGAAAAGAGAGATCAAAAGAAAAACGATATACAAACGTTTCATATGATTTATGATAAAATTTGACCAATCGGAGCAAAGATATTAAACTTCTCAGAAAATTTCTGTTTTGCCTGCTTATCTTTTTTTTCCAAACAGTGATAAATTTATCCTTTATTTGTTTGTTTTGTATCTCTTTTTTGTTTTTCTTTGTTACCGATAAATAACAAACGCTAAAAATTAATTGCCTATAAGTCCTCTTTACTCCACGAATTAACATAACAATTGAAGAAGTAAAGCAATGGATACTTTCTGCACGATGACCGATGAAGAATTGGTCGACTTATATGCCCGTGGCAACAACACAGCGTTTGATGTGCTCCTTGATCGGCATAAACAATCTCTTTACAGCTACATACGCTGCACGGTCCGCCACAACGGGTTGGCGGAAGACATTTTTCAGGATACATTCATCAAAGCCATCACCACCATCAGGCAGGGAAGATACACAGAAACAGGCAGGTTCAAATCGTGGCTCATGCGGATTGCACACAATCTGATGATCGATTATTTTCGGCAGAAGAAAAACGAAAACACTGTTTCCAACGATGATTATGAGGTAGATCTGTGGAACAATTCCACTCTGTGTGAGGATACCGTGGAGGTCGAAGTGGTGCGCACACAGGTGCTCAATGATGTCAAAAAGCTTGTCGGCTACCTGCCCGTAGCGCAGCGCGAGGTCTTGGAAATGCGTTATTACAAAGATCTAAGTTTTAAAGAAATTGCCGATACAACCGGTGTGAGCATCAATACCGCGCTTGGGCGCATGCGCTATGCCATCCTCAACATGCGCAAAATGGCCGAAGAGCACAAAATGATTCTCACCCTGGATTAGGAGAGATATATACAAAAAAAGCCCCGGATGATCCGGGGCTCTTTCTGTAAAGTAGGAGTTCAAATCGTTTTGCACAGACGGTGCAAGTGTCACTTTGCGTACATTGCCAGGTAAAGGGTGTTTCAAAATCCGTAAAAACTGAAAACGAACGTTTCGGTTCATCTTGATTGTTCTACAGGGCAGATGCTTCAGAATGCGGATACTTCAAAGAATGTCTGAAACAGTGTTTGAGGCTGTTAAAGCTGTCCTGAGAAGTCTTCATATCATTCGTTTCGATAACATAAAATCGTTTGATATTAATTTTCCGGACTGTGAAGCAGAATAAATAAACGCAAACACTTTATTTAAAAATGCATCAACCAGGTTTCCCTGATGCTGCATAGCGTAAAAAAATGCCCACGCAGAAAGTATTCAACCTTAGAAGTTCGTATTCTTCAAGCCTTTTCGTAAACGAAAAAACCGATAAAATAGAAGATCCATTTTGAAACTGGTTATTGCCTGCTGTTCGCATGCAAAAGATATTTCATTCTTCCATCATATCCATCCTAAGGATCGGTACTTTTTCAGAAAGAAAATTCTGTTGCTGAGAGACAGCGCAGAAAATAAATTTCCTGCGACAACTTCCATAAGATCCGGGCCGGTGAAAATCTTCCTGCTTGTGACAGGAAAACCACACTGTTCCGAAAATCCCTCTGGCTTTGCAAGCTGTTGCATCAACTTCCGGAGAAGAAACTTACCCGTGAAGGTTCATTCTTCAACAGAGCCGGTGACAAGAACTTTTGCTAAGTTACATGATGCGACAGAATAACATTCAGTTCATCTGATGAAAGCGGTAAAGCCTTCGTCGTCAAAAACATTGGAATGACAAACTGAGTTTGTACATCTCGTGAATAAAATTCTTCCGGTCGTATGCAAAATGTCAAAGAACTCCTATATCTTGTGTACGCTGTGCGTACGGATATGTTTCATTGTCTTTGTTTGCAAATATAACAACTCTCGAAAAAAATATGCAAATATTTTGGGTCAAAAATATGAACAAGTTCTTAACAAGTTCTTAACAAGTTATCAACTATCATTCTATGTATTTGAATGTTATATACTTGTATTTTTCAGTTTCATTGTTAGGAGAAAAAAACATCAATTATTCGGGTAAATTTTCATGAAAATTCTTCCATGTTCCCGGGCGTAACCATCATGAGATTACCTTCCATATCCAAAGGTAAAGCAAATTATGGGGAATAGCATCCGGAAAATTATCAGAATTTCCGGAATAAAACGTTATTCCTCCCAGCTGCGGTGAATAATGCTTCCTCTCTCTTCGTGGTTTTCTATGCGAAGGTGTACCTCTATCTCCTGCTGCATCTCTTCGACATGTGAGATAACGCCCACGATACGGTTTTCCTTGCGAAGTGATTTCAACGTGTCGAACACGATATCGAGCGATTCTTTGTCCAATGAGCCAAACCCTTCATCCAGGAAGAAGAAGTTTTGGTTCGATTGGGTAACCTTTTGAATGTTATCGGCCAGTGCCAGTGCCAGCGAAAGGGAGGCTTGAAAGGTTTGCCCGCCCGACAACGTTTTTACACTCCTTATTTTTCCCCCATTCATAAAATCACGCACTTGAAAAGTGTTGTCGGGCGTGATCTCCAGGCTCAGCTTCTGCCGGGTAAGCTGAAAGAAACGATCGTTGGCGGCGTTACACAGATGCTGCAGATAAACCGAGGAGATGTAATCCACAAAACCGCTTGCCTTAAAGAGTGATTTCAGGGTTCTGATGTTCTCTGCCCGCACTTCCAGGTCTTCAAGCGCTTTCCGAAGCAAAATCTGACTCTCCAGATCTTTCTGCAACTTTTTAAGCTGTTCGGCCGTTTTTCCCTGCTCCTGAATTTTCCGGGTGATCTGTTCCCTGAGCGTGGCGATCTCACCAAGAAGTGCCTGGTGCGCTACGGCATCATACACCCTGTTGCCCACCTCAATCCGGAGTTGCTGAAGCGTGGAGCTGTTATGCAGCAATTGTTCCTTAAACCGGGTAAGGCGTTGCTTTTCTGCTTCTGTGTCGATGGGGTCGGAGAGTATATCGATGACTTCTTCCATCGATTGGAAGGAGGATTTCGCTAACTGTATATCCACCTCTTTTTTGAGTTGGTCGATAGCGGTTAGCTCTTGTTCCAGCTCCTTGCGGTTGGAGGTCAGACTACCCGTAAGTGTATCTTTCCGTTTTTTCCGTTCCATAAGCAGATTGCTGCTTTCGGTATACTCCTTTTCTATGCGTACATACTCCTTCAGTAACCTGTTTTTCTCTTCTTCTATGAGTTGAACCGGTGTTTGACAATACTGATCCGGCTGTATCCGCTGAAGCTGTTGTCCGATTGTTTTCAGCTCAGTTTGATGTACCGTAAGTGAGGTCTTTATCTTTTCCAGTTCTTCCCGGAACAGTTCCCTATTAAGCTCGAGCTTTTCCAGTTCTTTATCTGCTTTCTGCAGATCACCCTCCAGCTTTTTTAGTGCCTCCTGTATCTGTTTCGCCATTTGAAAAGCTTCGTTCACCATCGTTTCGTCGTGATTTTCCTTCCAGACAAATTGCCGGAGATGGGATGCTATTTTTTCTTGTTGGCCTTTTTTCTTATTATGCTGCTCCTCTATATTAGAAAGAATCTGCATCTGCCGGTTTTCCAGGAGGTTTAACTCCTTTTCCAAGGCGGCAATCTGATTAAGCTGCTGTTCCAGCGACTGTTTTTGTGCCGCAAGCAGACGCAATGTTTCATCGTACGCTTCACTTTTAAGGCGATCAGGATGATGTAACGAACCGCAAACGGGGCATGGTTTACCTTCTTCCAGTGCTTCGGCATACGCTTTTAACTGCTCCTTTACGCGGAGATGACTTTCCTGTTCAGCAAGCTCTACTTGTTTTTCCTTTATCTTTCCGGCCGCAGCACTCAGTCGTCGGCCATATTCTTCATAACCGGCATCCTTGGGAAATCCCTCAAACAACGGGTCCGACAACAATCTTAACGTTGCCTCCCTTATTTCTTTTTCCTGCTGATGATATTTATTCAGCTCATATTCAATATCCAACAGTTGATTATCCAAATGATGCTTTTCAATATACCAGGTTTTGATGGCGGATAAAACCGACTGAT
>JBDKRY010000005.1:0-3056 GCA_039683155.1 Proteiniphilum sp. | reverse complement strand
CCGTAATCACTACGAAAAAAATAAAAACATAGTTAAGATTTTGGTTGGATTAAATAAAAATCAATGCGCGTAATTCTATTCTTTATTCAATGAATCTGGGACAAAAGTAAAAAAATCGTCTGAATTAATAAAATATTTCGGCAATTATTCTAACTTATTGGGGAAATTTTCCCAGTATCTTTAATAGGGAAAATAGTTATTTGATTTTGCCGAGGTTATTGAGGACTTTCCTCAGGTTGATTCCTTTCTGTAAGACGGGCAGAAAAAGATCGCCCCGCTCCTGTAACCGGGAAAGAACATTGTGAATGGTAAAATCGTGAATTGAAAGGTCGCTGACCAGTTCTTCCCAGGCGAGGGGCATGGAAACTGGGGCTCCCGGTTTAGGGCGTACGCTGTAGACACTTGCGACGGTCTGTCCCTGTCTGTTCTGCAGGTAATCGAGATAGATTTTTGGACCTCTCTTCTCGAGACTTCGTTCAAGTGTCGTAGTTTTGGGAAGTCGTTTCTGCACCAGTTGCATAAGGATTAGTGCCAGATCCCGTACCTGTTCATAGGTATACTGTGCTCCCATGGGCACGAAAATATGAATGCCGGTACTGCCGGAGGTTTTACAATAAGTTGGTATCTCTAAAGAATCCAGTACCTCTTTGGTCACTTTTGCAGCCTCTATGACTTGTTTAAAATTATTTTTTTCCGACGGATCCAAATCGATGATCAGATAATCCGGATTGTCGGGAGCTTCAGTTCTGTTGTTCCAAGGATTGAGTTCAATACATCCCAGGTTGATCAGATAAGCCAGTGTTTCCTTGTTATTGCACACAATATATTCTACTTCCTTACCGGTAGATTCCGAATAGATGGCGACGGTATCTACCCATGCGGGGGCGTTGTCTCCTGCATCTTTGTGGTAAAATCCCGGTTCATTAATACCGTTGGGAAAACGGTGCAACGACTGGGCCCTTTGCTTCAAATAAGGTAAAAGGTAATCGCTTACTGAAAGATAATAGTCGATTAACTCTCCTTTGGTAATCTTCTCTTTTTCCCAATATAGCTTGTCTGTGTTGGTAAATTTTGGTCCAGGACGGACACCGGTGATTTTTTTGGCTGGTTTTTTCCGTTCGCCCTTTTCTTCGGATGGGACATTCCTATTTGGTGCTATAATGCCTGAAGCTGCTCCCGGACTGTACTTATGCAGTTCTTCTGCCGTCACATCCTCCCTTAATCCGATAAATACCGGATGACGGAACAGCCCTTCATCGGTAATCTCTGCGTATTTGACGGTACATACAGTGACCGGTTTCACCCAGGTAGGCGGCATGTTGGTAGCAGGCTTTGTAGAGAAGGGCATTTTTCCAGTCACCAGAGGCTGCAATAGCGTATGAATTTCCTTGAGTGTATTTTCTCGGAATCCGGTGCCGACATGTCCCGCGTAACGTAGTTTCCCGTTTTCGTTTACAGCCAGGATCAGTGAACCGAAATATTTGCGGGATCCGCGCGGCTCGGTGTATCCTGCAATGATGGCCTCCGCGGTTTGGTGATCCTTTATCTTGATCCATTCCGAAGTCCGGACACCGTCTCTATAGATACTTGTTTTCTTTTTGGCCATGATTCCTTCGATTTTTTCCTTTTGAATGACTTTAAAAAATTCCCTCCCCTCCTTTTCCACATGATCGCAATATTTCACGTGGGGGGTCTCAAGGAGTGCTACTTTCAGCAGCTCTTTCCTTTGCACGAGGGACAGTTCCCTTGTGCTATGGCCGTTCAGAAAAAGCAAATCGAACACGTGATAAACAAGGGGGGTGTCAGGCTTTTCTCCGGAATGTTGCAACAGTTGAAAATCGGGTATCCCCTGCCGGTTATAGGCGACAATTTCCCCATCCAGAATCATTTTTTCCGGTTGTTTCCTGAGTCCCGACTCTATCATTGAATATTTACCCAGGTAAGACAATCCGTTTCTTGAATAGAATTGCAGTCCGTCGCTGAGATCGGCAATGGCCCGATAACCGTCCCATTTAATTTCAAAGATCCACTCCTCATCATCGAATGGTTTTCCGCCCGGTGTTGCCAGCATGGGTTTTATAAAGTTGGGCAGTCTCTTTTGTTCTGCCGGATGCACCTCCTCGGCCTGCTCTGGCTCTTTCCTTGTTGTGGAAAATTGTTCCGGCTCAGTCTCAGCACGATGCTTCGTTTTCTCCCACCCTGAGTGAGAAGTGTGAGAGCTATGATGTATCGGTAAATGATCTTCTGCATCGTAATCACTGCGAACGGCATCTGCATCATCGTGTTTGATGAGCAGCCAGGCATTCTTTTCTTTAGCTGTGTGCATTTTCACCAATGCAAACTCTCCTTTGAGTTTTTGTCCATGAAGTATAATCTTGAGTGATCCTTCAGCCAGTTCCTGCTGCAATATTTCATCATCTTCCTTTCCATCCTGTCTGTGCAGGGGTTCATAGGTACCTTCATCCCAGATACGGACCTCCCCCGCACCGTAATTTCCTTTCGGAATGGTTCCTTCAAAAGTACGGTATCCATAGGGATGATCTTCCACCATCACCGCCAGCCTCTTATCGGCCGGGTTCAGCGAAGGACCCTTAGGTACCGCCCAGCTCTTGAGCACCCCCTTCATCTCCAGGCGGAAATCGTAATGCAGGCGGCTGGCATCGTGTCTTTGTACCACGAATATTTTATTTTCCGATTCATGCTTCATCGTTGCCGGGGGCTCAGATGTTCGCTTGAAATCGCGCTTCTTTTTGTATTCTTCAAGAGCCATCAGGATACATTTTTTCGGTTTTTTTCGAGGCTAGCCTTTAGTTTTTCCATCAAATCCACCGTCTTCTCCGAAGCCTCCTGCGGTTTTGCAGCTTTTAGCTTCTTACCTTTTGCTTTTTGCCGGATGATCTTCAACAGATCGGCGCTGTAGGTATCTTTATACTGTCCGCTGTCGAACGGCTCTGAATTCTGATCAATCAGTGATATGGCCAGTTTCAACTCTCCCGGTTTCACCTTAACCTCGGGAACTTTCAGCTCTTCATACTCACGAAGCTCCTCGGGGAAAC
>JBDKRY010000004.1:0-4770 GCA_039683155.1 Proteiniphilum sp. | reverse complement strand
ATCGAAGATATTGTGCCCAACAACAACTTCTGGCTCAACGATGAAGGTATTCATTTCGCGTATAACCAGTATGAAATTGCACCATACTCCATGGGGGTCATCAATGTGACCCTGCCTTATTCCGACTTGAGGGATATCTTATTACCCGATGGCATTATTTCGAGGTATTTTCCCCCAAAAAAATAGAGAGCATCCGAACATCGGAGCCCTCCCTGAATTTCACAAGACAGCCGGATTGAGCCGGCTAATTTATTTACATGACACTACTTGCGCTCTTGAACTCGAGATAGAGGGTAATGGCAACTTCTTTTCCAATCCCCATACCGTCAGGATCGTAGGCTATATGATAATCCAGGCGATTGATCGTGTTTTTGGCGATGAAACCCAGGGTTTCCGTACCATCTTCAGCCTTTACCACACCGCCATACACCACATCGAACGTTACATCTTTCGTAACATCCTTGATCTGTAGCTTACCGTGTAACTTATAGTTCTTGTCATCTACTTTTTCAATGCGTGAACTTTCGAACGTCATGGCAGGGTATTTTTCCACATCAAAGAAATCAGCACTTCTGAGATGATCGTCACGCATGGGTACACTGGTATTTACACTGGCCACTTCCACATTGAAAAAGACGCGTGCTTCCTCCATTTTTCCGAGATTACCGATGATGCCACCATCGAACTTATCGAACTTACCACTCACATATGTTATACCCATGTGCTTCACTTTGAAGTTCACAGAGCTATGTGCCGGATCTACTTTATATTGGGATTGAGCCATCAGTCCCAGACCGACAAAAAGAGCTACCAGTAACAGCGTTCCTTTTTTCATATATTTTATTTATTAAAAAGTTAGTGTGTGCAAGATATCAGCGGTCAGACACCTGGCACCGTTTTCTATTTATTTTTTTGATTTATTCTCCAATAACATAGAAGGTGCGTCAATTGTTCACATACAGCAATACCTTTCGCTGATAGAATAAATTGATGAAAAAGCAGTATCTTTGTACAACAAAAGCAACGGAACGGTTGTTACTACTATGCAATTGTGCGGTGCGACATTATCCGCCTCCATATATAACAGGTTGAACAGACCTCTCATCATTACAACTATGCAAGAATTGGATCAAGATCAAATATTAAACGATTTAACCACGCAGGATTATAAATTTGGTTTTTTCACCGACGTGGAAACCGATGTAATTGAAAAAGGGTTAAACGAAGATGTCATCCGGCTGATTTCATCGAAAAAGGAAGAGCCGGAATGGCTGCTTGATTTTCGGCTGAAGGCTTATCGCCACTGGCTGACGATGAAGCTGCCCGATTGGGCACATTTGAAAATCCCGGCCATCGACTACCAGGATATTATCTATTATGCCGATCCCACGAAAAAGAAATTACCCCTGAGCCTCAACGAGGTAGATCCGGAGTTACTCAAGACCTTCGAGAGACTTGGTATCCCGCTGGAAGAGCAGAAACAACTCACCGGTGTAGCCGTAGATGCCGTGATGGACAGCGTTTCCATTAAAACTACATTCAAAGAAGTGCTGGCAGAGAAAGGCATCATCTTCGGTTCGTTCAGTGAGGCAGTAAAACATCATCCCGACCTGGTAAGAAAATATCTGGGGACAGTGGTGCCGTACAAAGACAATTTCTACGCTGCACTGAATTCTGCGGTATTCAGCGATGGATCATTTGTCTATATCCCGAAGGGAGTACGCTGCCCGATGGAGCTATCTACCTACTTCCGTATTAACACGGCCAATACCGGTCAGTTCGAACGAACACTTATCGTTGCTGACGATGACGCATACGTGAGCTACCTCGAGGGATGTACAGCACCGATGCGCGATGAGAATCAGTTGCATGCAGCCATCGTGGAGATTATAGCCCTGGATAATGCCGAAGTGAAGTATTCAACCGTGCAAAACTGGTATCCGGGCGACAAACATGGTAATGGCGGTGTGTATAACTTCGTCACCAAAAGAGGCATCTGCAAAGGGGTCAACTCCAAGATATCCTGGACACAGGTGGAGACCGGATCGGCCATAACCTGGAAATACCCCTCCTGTATTCTCGCGGGGGATAACTCAGTGGGTGAATTTTATTCGGTTGCCGTGACCAACAACTTCCAACAGGCAGATACCGGCACCAAGATGATTCATCTGGGTAAGAACACGCGCAGCCGCATTGTCTCCAAAGGGATCGCAGCGGGCAACAGCCAGAATAGCTACCGTGGGCTGGTGAAGGTAACCCGGAAAGCTGAAAACGCACGCAATCACTCACAGTGCGACAGCTTACTGCTTACCGACCACTGTGGGTCCCACACCTTTCCCTATACGGATATACAGAATCCTACCGCGGTACTTGAGCATGAAGCTACGACTTCCAAGATCAGTGAAGATCAGATTTTCTACTGTAACCAGCGTGGCTTGGGTGAAGAAGAGGCCATTGGCCTGATTGTGAATGGTTATGTAAAAGAGGTGGTGAACAAACTGCCGATGGAATTTGCCGTTGAAGCCCAAAAACTGTTACAGATCAGCCTTGAAGGAAGTGTCGGATAAAAGGACACTTCCTCTGTTAGCGGGGCCAGAAAAGCTTCTGCCCTTTACGGGAAAATGCAACTGCCATGCAGAACACCCGACCAATCTATCGGCTGCATTCCGTGCGTCAACAGATAGTCATTTGCTTTGCTAAAGTGCTTATTGCCAAAGAATCCCCGATGAGCCGCCAATGGCGAAGGATGTGATGATTTCAGGATTAGATGTCTATTCGCATCTATGGACTCCCCTTTATGCTGGGCATAAGCACCCCACAGCATAAAGACCAGGTGTTCACGCTCCCGGGCAAGATGCCGGATAGCTGCATCGGTAAATGTTTCCCAACCCTTTCCCTGATGCGAGCCCGCCCGATGCGCCTGCACGGTGAGTGTAGCATTCAACAGCAGGACTCCCTGCGTTGCCCACCTTTCCAGGTTCCCGGAAACGGGAACAGGTTTACCCAGATCGCTATGTATCTCCTTGTAAATATTCTGGAGAGATGGTGGTATTGCCACCTTATCGGTTACCGAAAAGCATAATCCATGTGCCTGGCCCGGTTCGTGGTAAGGATCCTGTCCCACTATCACCACTTTTACCTCGTTGAAGGGACAATGGTCGAAGGCGCTGAATATCAGCCTTGCCGGTGGATACACTTTTTTCTCCGCATATTCCCTTCGTACGAAATCAGTCAGTTTTTCGAAATAAGGTTTACGAAACTCTTCTTCCAGATGAGCCTTCCAGCTCGCTTCCATCTTCACGTCCATGCCTGCAATAATAGAGGATGCTAAAATACAAAACTTTCCGCTTCTGTAAAAGAAAAAATCCCTCCCTTGTGAAGAAGGATTCCGGTGGCACCTAAAAGTCAGCAATCGTTCAGATAAGAAAAACACCTTGTTCTTTCGCTGCTTTCCGCATTTCCTGCGGCCACAGACTGGCCTGAATTTCTCCGATATGTGCTTTGCGCAGATAGTACATGCACAAACGCGATTGACCGATGCCTCCCCCAATAGAAAGAGGCAATTCACGCTGCATCAATCGTTTGTGAAAATACAACGACAAACGGTCTTCTTTGCCATGGGCTTTCAGCTGGCGCTGTAGTGAAACGGCTTCAACGCGGATGCCCATCGACGAGAGCTCCATTGCTTTTCCCAACACCGGATTCCATACCAGGAGATCACCGTTCAGCCCCGGATAGCCGTCGCTATTCAATGTGCTCCAGTCGTCATAATCCGGTGCACGCCCGTCATGCGGCAACCCATTGGACAGGGGCGCACCGATACCGATGATAAAGACCGCCCCATATTCTTTGGTGATCGCATCTTCCCGTTGTTTATCATCCATGCCGGGATATTTTTGGAGCAGTTCTTCAGCGTGGATGAATGTGATTTCGCAGGGCAGCAGGGGTGTGATTGAAGGGAACAACTCAAAGACCAGATACTCGGTACGCAGCATGGCTGCGTAGATCCGCCGGACAATCTGCTTCAGGAAATCAACAGTCCGGTTCCTTTCACTGATGACCAATTCCCAGTCCCACTGGTCGACGTATAATGAATGGAGGTTGTCCAGCTTTTCATCGGCACGGATGGCATTCATATCAGTATAAATACCGTACCCCTCCTCAATACCGTAATCGGCAAGGATCAACCGTTTCCATTTAGCCAGCGAATGCACAATCTCCGCCTGTTTATCCCCCATATCCCTGATGGGAAAACGTACCGGCCTTTCCACGCCATTCAGATCGTCGTTAATACCGGTACCGCTCTCTACGAAAAGGGGCGCCGTCACACGACGTAAACGAAGTTCTGATGAGAGATTTACCTGAAAAAAATCTTTGATATTCTTGATTCCTAATTCCGTCTGCTTTAAATTCAGTAACGGTACGTACCCGGCAGGAATTTGCAATTGTGACATGTTATCTTCAATGAAATGGATGAATGAATCTGCAAAGATATCATCTTTATTCATTTTGTCAAAATGAAATGGAATAAAAATTACATTATGACAGAATTTAGGTTAAAACAAAAGCATTTATCGCAAATAATATGCAGATGGTTAGCATTTTCGCATTTACAAATAATTCATCTGTCCCACCAGTTCCTGCACGGAGGCAATCTGATGCCGGTCGAGGTACTCATTGATGCCATCCACAATCTTCACCGATACTGTAGGGTCGATAAAATTGCAGGTACCTACCTGGATTGCAGTTGATCCGGCCAAAATGAACTCA
>JBDKRY010000003.1:0-6707 GCA_039683155.1 Proteiniphilum sp. | reverse complement strand
GATACACTGGTGTGGACACAAGGCATGGAGCAGTGGAAACGTGCTGGAGAGGTGGATGAGCTGCTCTTTCTGTTTTCGGATGTTTCCGGTAACTACCAGACGGTTCGAACAGCTCAAACGCCCCAATATCCACAACCAACAGCTCCCTTTGAAGCGGAGTCCCGTCCGCCAATGCCCAAGACCTGGCTGGTGGAATCTATCCTGGTGACCTTACTGCCGTTTATTTTTTGCGGAAGCTTTCTGAGTCTTCTGGGAATCATCGGGATCGTGTATGCAGCTCAGGTAGAATCATTCTACAACAGGGGTGACTACAACGCTTCACTGGAGTCATCACGCTCCGCGGGAAAATGGGCCAAAATTGCCCTGTGGATTGCCATTGCGTGGATTTTGCTGATTGTGATTACGCTCGTATTGATTTTCGGTTTCATCGGGTTCACCGGATTTTCAATGTTCCCAGGGATGGACAATTTGCTGAATACATGATTACATCACCCCCGCCACCACCCCTTCCGGAGTATTCCGTCGACGATATTCCGCCATTAAAGCCGAATAACTGGCTTTGGCAATCCATCGTGGTCACGTTATTTTGTTGTGTACCCGTCGGTATCGTGGGGATTATTCATGCAGCGAAAGTAGATATATTGTATTTCAACGGCAGATACAAGGAGGCGGAAGCAGCTGCCCGTTCAGCCAGGACGTGGACCCTTGTAGCTTTCATCATCGGTATTACATCTGCTATATTGTGGATCATCGTGATGTCTACCGGTAATATGCCCCAATACATGGAGCAGATCATTGAGAACAATGCAAGCGGGTATAATTTTTGACATTTTTCCCGTTTCCTGTGAATAAAGGAATTAAA
The DNA here is from genome assembly GCA_039683155.1 of Proteiniphilum sp. GTDB lineage: Bacteria > Bacteroidota > Bacteroidia > Bacteroidales > Dysgonomonadaceae > Proteiniphilum. Next base: position 5,845 of record JBDKRY010000003.1, on the reverse strand, counting down.
ATTGCCTTGGGTGTCTTTGTGAGCACATTGCTTGTGGCGGCAGTGGTTTTCTTTTACCGTTTTGATCCGGAAACACAACCCTTGTTCCCAAAATGTCCTTTCTTTCTTGTCACCGGGTATCAATGCCCCGGTTGCGGTTCACAAAGGGCCATACATAGCTTACTGCATGTAAATATCGGTGCCGCGTTGAGATACAACGCTTTCATGGTAGTGGCTTTGCCCTATATCGTCATGGGGGTTTGGCTGGAGTGGTTGGGGGGCGGGATGCGCCATCCCCGCTTGCAACGGTTCTTCTTCGGCAGGTGGTCGGCTGTTATACTGTTGGTAGTAATAATTGCTTATTGGATATTGAGGAATTTGTGATAAATTTCAGTAAGCATATTACGCTGTTTTGGGTAGATGAATATAAGCTGTTATTTTTCCGCAGAATTGAATTTCACTAACCTGACCCAATCGATTTCTCCATTCACTTTACAGAATTCAATGGTGAATTCTTTCACAAACTTGTTGATTTTCTGAGCGTAAGATTCCATATAATCATTATTCTTTTCTTTCGCCTTAAATCCCAGAGGCTCTATTATTTCAGTATACAATTGAGAATTACCCGAAATGAATTTCCAAAATTTTTGTCCGCATAATTTTATATAATCTCCTTTATCAGGGTTATTATCTTGCCCATAACAACATCCGTTTACTGCAACCACATTTATTTGCGAATTGCTGGTTCGTAATGTCCGTTTTGCAGTTGAAAAGTCAGCAATCATTTTCCTGATTTGTGAACTGTTGCCCCAATTTGGGCCGGATTTTATATTGACAATGTACCTTTTATCATCTTTATCGAATTCCAGGTCAATACCGGCAATTCCCGATTTCCTTCCATTATAGACTTTCTGATTTATAAAAATAGCCAATCCTTCCAGCCAGTCGCCGAATATTCCCTCTTCGCTGGAGGAAATATGCGCATCCACAATACTTCGCACTATTTCATCAGCGGTCAACACATTTTTCGCTTTATACAGATAAGGGTTCTTCCTCTTTAGAACCATTGATAATCTGAGAGAGTCGAGACTTTGAATACGTTTTCTGTGAAAGACTTCAATGTTATTCTCCACATACTCGAATACTTCGGTAGGATTCAGTTTTTGCATATTTTTCTTCATCTTCAAAAAGGTACATTTCTACAGGCGCTAATTGACTTTTAACCATATGGTAATATTCCGGGACTATGTCTATCCCGATGGAATTTCTTCTCATTCGATTCGCGACCTTAAGTGTAGTCCCGGATCCCATAAAAGGATCAAGTACAACATCTTCTTCCAGGGTAAAAAGTTTAATGAACCATTCAGGAAGTTCTTCCGGAAATGCAGCACTGTGATTTTTATTGTTACATTCAGTTGCCAGATGTAGGACGTTGGTAGGATATGCCATGTCTCGATCTAACCAATTAGAAATATTTTTACCGAATCCACTTCCCACCTTTGAATTATCTCTTATTTTATCAGTATCAGAAAGCTTTTTTAATCTGCTTTTTGCCCAATCTCCCATGGGAATCATCACTTCTTCCTGATACATATTAAATTTTTTGCTTTTGTTGAATTGAAGCAATCTTTCCCAAGAATCACGAAACCGGTTAGGCCATTTTCCGGGATACGAGTTTTTTTTGTGCCATATAAACTCTTCCGTCCATAACCATCCTTGTTTACGCATCGCTAAAATAAGCTCCATCACATAGGTGCTTCGTTCCCCATTGATTACCTTTTCTTTGATGTTAAGAATGAAGGTGCCAGAAGGTTTTAAGACTCTTAAAAGTTGAGATGAAATTGGTAAAAACCAGTCAACATATTCATCAGGATGAATGCCTCCGTAAGTGTTTTTTCGTTGGTCTGCATATGGGGGCGATGTAACTATCAAATCCACAGAGTTATCAGCAAGTAACTTTAATTGATCTTTGCTGTCTCCGAGGTATATGTCTGTGATTATTTCCATTTGTGCAAAAATAATAAATTTCTGAAAGCTAAGTCAATTTTTTCCTCAGAAAACGGGCGGTATGGGATTGTTCGCACTGAGCGATCTCTTCGGGTGTGCCTTCACATACCACCTGTCCGCCTTCTTTGCCGCCTTCGGGACCAATATCGATGATGTGGTCGGCACATTTGATCACTTCCATGTTATGCTCGATGATGATGACCGTATGGCCCCGTGATATCAGTGCATCAAATGCCTTGAGCAAGGTTTTGATATCGTGGAAATGCAGCCCTGTGGTGGGCTCATCAAAAATGAAAATGGTGGGTTGTGTTTTCTCTTCACCCAGATAATAAGCCAGCTTCACGCGTTGATTCTCACCCCCCGACAGGGTGGAGGAGGCCTGTCCCAGCTTGATGTATCCCAAACCCACATCCTGCAACGGTTGTATCCTTTTGACGATTTTCTTCTCCGTAGTGCCTTTTTGACCGGCAAAGAATTCAATCGCCTGGTTCACCGTCATCTCCAGGATGTCGTAAATGGTGAGTCCCTGATATTCAATCTCCAGCACTTCCGGTGAGTACCGTTTGCCGTGGCACGATTCGCATTCCAGTTGAATGTCGGCCATGAACTGCATCTCTACCGTGATGGTGCCCTCGCCTTTGCACTCTTCACACCTGCCGCCTTCCACGTTAAACGAGAAATAGGCCGGGGTGAAATCCATCTGTTTTGCCAGCGGCTGTGCCGCGAACAGCTTTCTGATTTCGTCGAATGCCTTCAGGTAAGTCACCGGGTTGGAGCGGGACGACTTGCCTATGGGATTCTGGTCCACATATTCCACCCCTTTCATCAGTTTAAGATCGCCTCCGATGCCGTTGAATTCGACATGTTCCAGCGCAGTGCCCTTATAATGATGTTGCAACGCGTTGAAGAGCACATCGTTCACCAGCGACGATTTCCCGGAACCGCTTACGCCGGTCACCACGGTCATCACGTGTAAAGGGAATATTACATCGATGTTCTTGAGGTTGTTTGGGCGGGCGCCCTTTATCTCGATGAAGTTGTTCCATTTGCGGCGTGTTTTGGGTACTTCTATCTGCTCTTCACCGGTAAGGTATTTGACCGTATAGCTGTTGCTGTTCAATACCAGTTCCGCCACATTTCCCTGATACATCAGCTCCCCTCCCAGTCGCCCCGCTTTGGGGCCGATGTCGATGATATAATCTGCCGCACGGATAATCTCCTCGTCATGCTCCACCACCACGACTGTATTTCCTAGACTTTGTAATTCCCGCAACACGTGGATAAGCAGATGGGTGTCGCGAGCGTGCAGTCCGATGCTGGGTTCATCAAGGATGTAGAGCGAACCCACCAGGCTGCTGCCGTGGGAGGAATCCAGGTTGATACGCTGACTTTCACCGCCGGAAAGGGTGTTCGAAAGGCGGTTGAGCGTAAGGTACCCGAGTCCCACATCGGTAAGGAACTGCAACCGGTTGCGGATCTCCGTGAGCAGTCGTTCTGCAATGGCGGCATCGGTCTCGTCCAGCTGAAGCTTGTCGAAAAAAAGTTTCAGTTCCGTCACGGGCATCAGGACAAGGTCGGAAACAGACTTCCCGCCAATCTTCACGTAGAGTGCTTCGGGTTTTAGCCGTGCCCCTTTGCATACAGGACACTCCGTTTTACCGCGATAACGTGCCAGCATCACACGATACTGTATCTTGTACAGATTCTTTTCGAGCATGTCGAAGAAGTCGTTGATGCCGTATATGTCCAGGTCGTGGCGTCCGTTCCAGAGGATATCTTTTTCGTGATCCGTCAGGTCGTAATAGGCGCGGTGTATTGGGAAGTCGGCCTTGTAGGCATTGTGCACAAATTCCCGTTTCCATTCGCTCATCTTCTCTCCTTTCCAGCACTGTACACATTCCTCCTGTACAGACAGACTCTTATCGGGGATCACCAGATCCTCATCGATACCGATGATCTTCCCGAAGCCCTCACACCTGGGACATGCACCCACCGGGCTGTTAAAGTTGAACATCAGTTCCGAGGGTTCTTCGAAGATGATGCCATCCGCCTCAAAGCGGTTGGAAAAAACAAACGTTTCCATGCCCTTCTCCCCCCAGAAACGCACAATGCACTCGCCGTTTCCTTCCAGAAAGGCGGTCTCCACCGAATCTGACAACCGGTTGACTGTGGCCTTGTCGGAAGAGCAGGAGAGACGGTCGATCACCAGCAGCACCTCATTTCCGGCGGGAAGACTTTTTTGCTCCAGCAGTTCATCGATCCGGTAGAACTGCTCTCCCACGTCTACACGGGTAAAGCCTTCCTTCAGCAGGATTTCGAGCTGTTGACGCAGGTTACGGTTATTCCGCAACTGTATGGATGACAGTACGGCCAGACGTGTACCTTCGCGGTATTCGTGCATTTTCTCCACCACATCGTGCACATAATGTCTTTTCACCTCTTTGCCGGTGACGGGAGAGAGGGTTTTGCCGATGCGGGCGTATAGGAGTCGCAGGTATTCGTATATCTCGGTGGAGGTGCCTACCGTGGAGCGCGGATTACGGGAGGTTGTTTTTTGTTCGATGGCAATAGCAGGCGGAATACCCCGGATATAATCACATTCCGGTTTATGCATGCGCCCCAGAAATTGGCGTGCATAGGCCGAGAGGCTCTCCACGTAGCGGCGCTGCCCTTCCGCATAGAGCGTGTCGAATGCAAGGGATGATTTTCCGGAGCCGGAGAGGCCGGTGATCACGGTGAAGGTATTTCGGGGGATGTCTACGTCGATATTTTTGAGATTGTTGACGCGCGCACCTTTTATTTCGATCTTCTTTTGATTGCTCATATCTCGGTAATATAACCCGCAAAGATAATTACTTTAGTGTCGCCAAAAAAGTTGCCGATGTCAAATAAGTCAAATTATTTGTTTAATTTTGTCGATGACAGCAGTAATCACACAGCCGGAAACTATGTTCCGGGATCAATAATGTTTTTCAATGGCAGATATTATCACCGAATTACAACATGAGTTTACGCTACCGTTTACCAATCCGGTATTGATATTCACCATTCTCTTACTGATTGTTCTTTTGGCTCCGATACTCCTGAAACGCTTCAACGTGCCCAGTATCATAGGGCTGATAGTGGCGGGAGTGATTATTGGCCCGCACGGGTTGAATTGGATTGACAACGCACAAGGGGGTGTGGAAATGTTTTCTACCATCGGGTTGCTCTACATCATGTTTATTGTAGGGCTGGAGCTCGATTTGGGTGAATTTGTCAAGCACAGAAACAAGAGTCTGACCTTTGGACTTTTCACGTTCATCATTCCGCTGCTGATAGGTTATCCGGTATGTCATTATCTGTTGGGCTACGATGTGAACGCCAGTTTTCTCACTGCAAGCATGTTCTCTACGCATACACTGGTTGCTTATCCCATTGTCAGTCGCCTGGGTGTCGCAAGAAATCAGGCAGTGGCGATCACGGTCGGCGGGACTATCCTCACCGATACGGGAGTACTGATCATACTGGCACTGGTGCTTTCAAGCAATGATGGCGGGCTTGATCTGGGATTTCTTCTGAATCTTGTACTATCACTGGTCATTTTTTCTGTGATCCTATTTCTTATCACGCCGCGCATAGCCAGGTGGTTTTTTCAAAAAGCCGAATCTGAAAAATATTCCAATTTCATTTTTGTGTTGTTTGTCGTTTTCTCTGCGGGATTTTTGGTTGAGCTGGGAGGTATTGAACCCATTATTGGCGCGTTTGCCGCGGGGCTGGCCCTGAACAAGCTTATTCCGCATTCCTCGGCATTGATGAACCGGATTGAGTTTTTTGGAAATGCCTTGTTCATCCCCATCTTCCTGATATCAGTCGGCAT
>JBDKRY010000002.1:0-4978 GCA_039683155.1 Proteiniphilum sp. | reverse complement strand
GTGGGAGAATGACTGGCCATTTGTGGATGGAGGTACTCCCTCGATAACCGCACCAAAACCAATTTTTTAAGCCATTATGATCTCTGTGGTGAATAAATGTTTATTTTTGCACCATGCAAACGGTCGTGAAGGACTTAATTTTAAACAATAAAAAAGAGAAATGATGAAACTGAATCAACTGATCTGGCTGCTGGCATTGATTGCCATGGTCGGATGTACCAACAAACAAAAAGAGGCTCCCGTGGAGCAGTCAACGCTTTCGGGATTGAAGAGATCTGCCTTTCAGTCGGTGGTGAACGGCGATTCCACCGATCTGTATGTACTGAAAAACGCCAATGGGATGGAGGTGACTCTTACCAATTACGGTGGGCGTATTGTCTCTGTAATGGTGCCCGACAGGGAGGGTAACCTGCGGGACGTGGTGCACGGGTTCGATAACATCGATGACTATGTCAATGTGGACAATAACTTCGGCGCCACCATCGGTCGTTACGGCAACCGGATCGCCAACGGGAAGATCACGGTGGAGGGAGTGGAATACCAGCTGCCGCAGAACAACTTCGGCCATACGCTGCATGGCGGTCCCGAAGGGTTCCACAAGAAGGTGTTTCAGGCTGAGCAGGTGGATGGTCAGACCGTGATCTTCAGCTATCTCTCACCAGATGGAGAAGCCAATTTCCCCGGCAATCTCGACGTGAAGGTGACCATGACCCTGACCGACGACAATGCCATCGACCTGCAATATGCAGCCACTACCGACAAGGAGACGGTGGTGAACCTTACCAACCACTCCTACTTCAACCTGACTGGCGATGGCAACGACACCATCCTGAACGACCTGCTTACCATCAACGCCGATGCCTTCACCCCGGTAGATGACACCTTCATGACTACCGGCGAGATTGTTCCGGTAGAGGGTACACCCATGGATTTCCGGACACCTACCGCTATTGGTGAGCGGATCGACAGTTATGATTATGTACAGTTGAAAAACGGAGATGGTTACGATCACAACTGGGTACTGAACACGAAAGGCGATGTGACGCAGGTGGCTGCTTCAGTTTATTGTCCTGCCACCGGAATCCGGCTGGATGTTTATACCAATGAGCCCGGAATACAGGTCTATACCGGTAACTTCCTCGACGGTACCGTGACCGGCAAGAATGGCGCCGTGTATGCCAAGCGTACGGCCATCTGCCTGGAGACGCAGAAATACCCCGACTCGCCCAACAAACCCGACTGGCCTTCACCTTACCTGAAGCCGGGTGAGAAGTATGCCAGTCGCTGTATTTACAAGTTTACGGTGCAACAGTAATTATTCTTAATACAAATGAACAGGATTGTCGTTTTTGAGCGATACTCCTGTTTATTTAAATAAATACACAATCAAAACAAACCAAATGAAAACAAAAACTTTACTTACCATTGCTATTGCCTTTTTGATAACTCCTCAGTTTAGTCGGGCTCAATTAAAGAAGGAGAATCCGGAATACTACCAGCTTACGGTATATCATTACAACACGGTTGATCAGGAGAGGATACTGGATGATTATTTTCAGAATGCACTCATTCCGGCCTTACATGACATGGACATTCAATCTGTGGGCGTTTTTAAGGCAATCGCAAACGATACTTCCGCTAATAAATCGTTGTATGTTTTTATTCCTATGAAATCCCTAAACAAAATTGATGAAATAACCGGGAAATTGATAAAAGATGAAAAATTCAGGTCATCCGGCAAGGAATATATGAATGTGAAGTACAACTCTCCTGCATACATCCGCATGGAAATAATCTTGCTCAAGGCTTTTGCCTTATCTCCTGTAATGAAATTGCCTGAATTGTCCTCGCCTAAAAGTCAGCGTGTATATGAGTTGCGGAGTTATGAAAGTGCCAGTGAAAAGCTATTTCGCAACAAAGTTCACATGTTTAACGAAGGCGGTGAAATGGATATCTTTACCAAACTGAATTTCAATGCCGTATTTTACGGTGAAGTGATTGCCGGGTCACGAATGCCTAACCTGATGTATATGACAGCCTTTGAGAATATGAAAGACAGAGATGCGCACTGGGCCGCATTTGACAGTAATCCCGACTGGAAGCACTTGTCATCACTTCCCGAATACAAGAATAATGTATCGCACAGTGATATCATCTTTCTGCACCCTGCAGATTATTCCGATTTTTGAAAAATGAGTTCCCTCCGATAAGTCTTTTATACTCAAAGTTCCCCGTAAAAACAAACTGATTTTCAATATGTTGTAATCCATTAAAATCGGATTTCTGGGTTTTCAGAGCAAACTCAAAAATAAAAACTACATCGGATTGATGCAGCTAATTTTTGATTTATCTTTTATTCTGCCGATGATGCTTTTTCGGCTTCGCACAAAATAAAGATAACTCCCAACGCGAAACTTATATTAAACTCTTATATTTTTTCCATAGTATTTACACCACTCCCTGAGTCCGCAAATTTCACATTTGGGTTTTCTTGCCACACAGATATACCGGCCGTGCAGAATGAGCCAGTGGTGTGCTTTGGATAGTAATTCAGGAGGAATATATTTCACCAGTTCACGCTCCGTCTCCAGCGGTGTTTTTGAATTATCCGTCAGTCCGATGCGGTTTGCCACGCGGAATACATGGGTATCTACCGGCATGGCGGGAGTGTCGAAAGCTACAGCCAGCATCACGTTGGCTGTTTTTCGGCCTACCCCCGGGATGGTGAGTAGTGAGTCTATATCTGTAGGTACCTCTCCGGCAAAGTCTGAAACTAGTTTTTTGGCCATGCCGACCAGATTTTTTGCCTTGTTGTTGGGGTAGGAGCAAGAGCGGATATATTCAAACACGCTGTCAGGTGAGGAGGCAGCCATCACCTCGGGCGTGGAAAATGCCTCGAACAGCGCAGGGGTGATCATGTTCACCCGCTTGTCGGTGCATTGAGCCGAAAGGATCACGGCCACCAGCAACTGATAGGGGTTCTGGTAATGTAATTCTGTCTCAGCCGATTCAGCATTTTCTACGAACCAGTCGATTACTTTTTTATAGCGCTCTTTTTTGGTCATATCACATGACTATCCAGCTGCAAGGTTACTTTCCCAAACTGCTTTTTCCCCCTCTTTGAAAACAGGAAAAATAGTTTGTTTATGGTTTTTACAAAATAAAGTATTTCTATCCCTACGATGTTGTTTTGGTTATCGTAGTCCAGTACAAGGTTATTTTCCTTTTCTTCACTTTCCACAATTTGACTGTCAGAAAATTTTATATAAAGAGCATCCACCTCTTTGTCATATGTTATGTTCATAATCTTTTTCCTTTCTTGTTTCTATCAAAATAAGCCGTTATAATGGTATTATGCATTTTATTTACTACCTCTTTAAGCCATTTATCCTGATAATCTGTTATTATTTTATAAAAGTGCGTTTCTTCTTCCGCAATATCTATTTGTTCATCAGGTTTTTGTATGTAATTTAAAATCCATTCGATTTTTAAATTTCGTTCCTTCATCCTTTCTTCTTAATGATTCGAAACTTTTAAATTGTTTATCTCCATAACGATACGAATACAAAGTTAGTTCAATTTTGTGAGAACGTACTGAAATTTACAGTTGGATGCTAAAATGACAATCAATATAAATAATCATTTTGTTTCATCCGCCAGCGGGATAAACCGGGCACTCAGGTCCGGATCCTCCATATCGGGATCAAGGGGGAAGATGGGGCGGGGTACTCGCTTATAGGGCAGCCTCAACAAATCCTGATCCACACCGCCCGGGGTGAGTGCCATGATCCAGTCGCCCCGCATATCATACAGCTCAGGAACAAGGTAGCCGATTTTTACCACCAGGATATCAGCCTCCCGAGGGTTGAGTCCCAGGTCGATGAACTGTTTCTCGTAGTGGTAGGCGTTTCTCTTTTCTGTGACGATGGTGTAGATATTACCGCTCTTCACCACCACCTCGCTGTTGGTATCATCCTCTTTGATAGCCGTGATCACTCCCTGGAGACGGATAGGAGGTGCAAATCGATTATCGACCTCAGCACCCGCAACAGCATCGATCTCCCCGCCTACGCCCGTCTCGATGGCTTTCTTTACAAAATCCGCTCCCGGAATTGAGGCATAAATGAGTGTCTTACCACTATTCTGTAATGCGACATGTTTGAAGAGTTCGTGCAGCGTCCATGTGACATCTCCTGCACCACCGGCGGTGGGGTTGTCGCCCATATCGCTGATGATAAAAGGTTTCTTGTCACTTGCCAGCGCCTTCTCCATCGCTTCTTCCAGGTAGGTGGTGGGTGCTACAAAATCAAATTCTTTTCTTACATCCCAGAAATGGCGTGCCAGTTTCTCTGCAGCTTTACCCACAGCCTCTTTGTCATCGCCATAGGCCATCACCACCCCGTGGTTTCGCGGTTCGTCGGCCCAGGGATAGGACATCCAGATGGCGGCATCGATTACTTTTTCCCCATCCAGCACAACGGGAATCCCGGCATACAGGCTTTTTCCCGGTTCAATGCGGGTACTTGTTTTTTCACCTGGCAGTAAAACAGGTACGGGAATCCAGGCTTTGTAGGCCGGTTTTCCTTTCCCGTTTTCCAGTCGGTGGAGCAGGTTGGTGACTGCCCGTTTTTTCGATTCAATTGCATCTTCGTGCGGAGCCAGCCGGTAACAGGTAATCAGATCGGTGTTTTGAGCCAGTCGTGGTGATACGCTGCCATGCAGGTCCATCGAGGTGGAGATAAGCACATCGGTGCCGACCAGTTTACGGATGCGAAGGAGAAAATCGCCCTCAGGGTCATCGAGCCCCTGCACACTCATCGCCCCGTGAATGTCGAAGAAAAGTCCGTCCAGTGGCAGCTTCTCCCTGAGCATCTCCAGGGTTTGGGTTACCAGCGACTCGTATGCCTCGCGGGTCACAATACCTCCCGGCATGGCATGTCCGCGAAGGGTGGGGAGCCAGACTGCCTGGTCGGTAATC
>JBDKRY010000001.1:0-3427 GCA_039683155.1 Proteiniphilum sp. | reverse complement strand
ATATTTTCTGCCGTTAAGGTGGGGGGGAAAAGGTCTTATGAATTTGCTCGGAAAAATGAAGATATTGAACTAAAATCCAAGTTATTGGTTATAGATGATATTGAATTAACATCTTACGATTTGCCTTACATTACTCTTCGTGTGGTGTGTAGCAAAGGTACTTATATTAGAGCACTTGCCAGGGATATTGGCGAAGCGTTGCATTCAGGCGCCCATCTGACAGGATTAACACGCACGAGAGTGGGGGAGATCACAGTGGATAAGTGTCTGAAAATGGAAGAGGTAGATCAGTTCTTAGAAGAAAATATAGTAGTTATATGAAACTTTCACAATTCAATTTTAATTTGCCGGAGGAACTCATTGCGAAGTACCCCCCTGTTCATCGTGATGAAGCTCGCCTTCTGGGTGTACACAGAAAAACCGGTGAATTGGAACATAAGGTATTCAAGGATGTGCTGGAATATTTCAAGCCGAAAGATTTTTTCATCTTCAACGACACCAAGGTTTTCCCTGCGAGGCTCTTTGGAAACAAAGAGAAAACAGGTGCCAAAATTGAAGTGTTCCTATTGAGAGAACTGAATCCCGATCAGCATCTGTGGGATGTGCTGGTGAATCCGGCCCGGAAGATACGCATCGGCAACAAGCTCTATTTCGGGGAAAATGAAGAGCTGGTGGCAGAGGTGATCGACAATACCACGTCGCGTGGGCGCACCCTGCGCTTCCTTTACGACGGCCCTTATGATGAGTTTAAGCAACAACTTTTCGCCATCGGAGAAACTCCCATCCCGGAGTATCTTGCACGTGAAGCAACGCCTGAAGATGCGGAAAGGTATCAGAATATCTTTGCAAAAAATGAGGGCGCTGTCGTCGCTCCTGCAGCAGGCCTGCATTTTAGTCGTGAGCTGATGAAAAGAATGGAAATAAGAGATATCGAATTCGGGTTTCTCACACTGCATAACGGACTTGGAGCTTATCGCATGATAGACGTTGAAGATCTGACCAAACATAAGATGGAGTCGGAACAGATGATCATTACCCCGGAATTGTGTGAGAGCGTGAACAAGGCGAAAGACGAAGAACGAAATATCTGTGCGGTGGGAACATCCGTCCTCCGCGCAGTGGAAACTACCGTAAGTACCGATGGACATTTGAAGCCCAAGCAGGGATGGACCAATAAGTTTATCTTTCCCCCTTATGATTTCACGCTCACCAACAGCCTGATAACCAACTTTCATTTACCCTTTTCCACGCTGTTGATGATGACATGTGCTTTTGGGGGCTATGAAAGGATCATGGATACCTATGAAATAGCAATCAAAGAAAAATACCAATTCGGAGCATACGGTGACGCAATGTTGATCGTGGATTGAACGGCAAATTGAATGAGAACGAAAAAAAACGAATAAAATTGTCACAGGAGACAACAGAGATAAAACAGGATGCATCATTCGGTATTTTTGGCATTGGGATCGAATCTGGGAGATAAACAGAAAAACATCGAAGAGACGTTGGATAAAATTTCAGAGCGGATAGGAAGAGTCACCTCTTTATCCGCTTTTTATATAACCACGCCTGTAGGATTTCATTCCGTACATAATTTTGTCAACTGCGTCTGCGAAGTAGTTACAAATTTAGATATATTAACCCTATTCTCAATTACACAAGAAATTGAAAAAGAGATGGGAAGGTACACTAAAAGCGAGGATGGTCAATATACCGACAGAATCATCGACATCGACCTTATCATTGCCGGCAATTTGATTTTACGCACACCAGAGCTCACTATTCCGCATCCCGCATTTCACACACGTGATTTCGTTCTCGCACCGTTGTGTGAAATTGCACCGGACATGGTTCATCCGCTCATCGGAAAAACCATTCGTCAGTTAAAAGAGGAACTGGACCGGAAACAGTGTGACGATTAATCGTTCCCCCCTTTTTTATACATTTTACCGGAAAGACAGCGCAAGTTCACAGATTTACTAAAATTCATAAATATTGATGATCTTGAACAGGAAAATAAGGGAATTAATGGAAAAAAAGTTGCATATTTGTGTGTCAAGATCGATAAGAATGTTTCATCATGGCTCTTTTTGGTAACAATTACGATTATTTTCTGGGTTACGCCCTGAGTGGAGGGGGAGCCAAAGGCTTTGCCCATTTGGGAGCACTACGCGTATTGGAAAAATGCGGATTAAACCCCGACATCATCTCCGGAACCAGTGCGGGAGCTCTTGCCGGTGTTTTTTATGCCGACGGGTACCATTCTGATGAAATTGCCGAGCTCTTTCGGAAAAGGGAATTCCGGGAGTTTGTGGAATTTACCATTCCCAAAACCGGTTTTCTGAAGAGTACGGGATTGCACAGTTTCCTGAAGAAAAATCTGAGAGCAAAACGGTTTGAAGAACTGAAAATACCTTTTAGCGCCGTCGCTACCGACTGGGATAGGGGCACTACCGTCATTTTTTCCAATGGGGATGATCTGGTGGATGCAGTGGTGGCATCCTGTTCTGTACCCATTGTCTTTAATCCGCAGTATATTCACGGTGTGCAGTATGTCGACGGAGGCCTGTTGAAGAATTTCCCTGTCTCGGTAATCCGCAAACAATGTAAGTATGTGATTGGTATAAACGTATCGTTAATAATACCCCCTGCTGAGAAAAATAATATCAGAACCATGCTGGAACGGACATTTAATCTGATGACTAACTCAAATACCCTGTTCGATAAAACATACTGCGACATACTCATCGAACCCAGGGGAATCGAAAAGTTATCGATGTTCGATTTGCACAATCAGAAAATCATCATGGAAGCCGGCTACCATAATGCCGCCCTGAAAATGAGCGAAAAAGAATCATGGCAGATCGTAAAAAAGTGTCACAGACATTACGCACTGACAAAAAAAGTACGGGCACAGATTCATCGTTTCAGAACAGGTAAACTTTCGGCTGATTTCCCGCAAAGCAGCTCCATGTGAGTCACGTTGGTATTCCAATCATTGGCCTGTAAAAAGAACCCAACCAAATTTTCATTTTTCATAGCGTAAAAAAGCATATGCACCATAATAAACTTTTTATTTATCAGTTATTACCGAGATTATTCGGAAATAGCAACACAACCAACAAGTACAACGGCACCATCGAAGAAAACGGGTGTGGAAAATTCAATGATATCACCGACAATGCATTACAAAAAATAAAAGAGTGCGGATATACCCATGTGTGGTATATTGGTATCCTGGCACATGCATCCGCGACCGATTATACGGATTTCGGTATCCCGAAAGAATATCCCGAGATCATCAAGGGAAAGGCCGGTTCCCCCTATGCCGTGCGCGATTATTATGATGTGGATCCTGATTTGGCGATAGATATTCCCCGGAGAATGTCGGAATTTGAGGATTTAATCCATCGTACACATAAGG